>NZ_FQUI01000017.1 GCF_900129175.1 Marinitoga hydrogenitolerans DSM 16785 | reverse complement strand
ATAAAACCAATTAATCATTAACATCAAATAATAGCAAGAATATAAAATTGCATCAATACATTAAACAAAAACTTAACCATAAAAATATATCAGGTGATAAAATAATTATATAAATTTATTAAATTTAAGAAAAGAAAAATTGATTGTAATTTTACTTGAATTTTACTAGGGATTGTATTAATTGTTACTGGCCTATTTTTTGAATTCACAATATTTGGAGTTACGAAAATTTTATCATTATACGTAATATTTTTAATTTTAATAAGTTATTTTATTATTTCAATATATAAGAGTACAATAGCTATATCTCTCTTTTCTTTGGGATTTATTTTTTTGAATTTCATTTTGAAAATTGATTCCACAACAAATAAATATTTAATATACGAATTGTTTTTGTTATACCTAATAATAAGTTTATTTATTTATATTTTCACATGGATAAATCGAAGATTAAAACAATAAGGGAAAATAAAAATGTACAAAAAAGGGTCTCTTTCCAAAGAAAGCTGACAAAAGAAATGTTTTGATAATAAAATGACGTCTACAAAAATTGTAGACGTCATTTTAAAATTGCGGATTAAATGTGAATTGCCCAACCCTCTATTCCTCTAAATGCCTCCATAATACCTTCGGAGAGTGTGGGGTGTGCGTGTATCATTTCGGATATATCTTCAGGTAACAATTCAGAATTTTTAGCTAACAATACTTCATGAATTAATTCTGTAGCTTCAGCACCTATTATATGAGCTCCTAAAATTTCATTAGTTTCTTTGTCTGTTAATATTTTAATAAATCCTTCTGATTTTTCTATTGCAATAGATTTTCCAACGCCTCTGTATGGGAAAGAAAATTTGTTATATTGAATATTTTTTTCTCTTAACAATTCTTCGGTATAACCAAGACTTGCTATCTGAGGTTCGGAATATATAGCAGATGGGATTTTGTAAATATCCACAAATTTTTCTGTACTATGTCTAGCAATATGTTCTACAACAATTTCACCCTCTTTTGAAGCAACATGAGCTAATTGTGGTGTTTTTACAATATCGCCAATTGCATAAATGTTATCTGCATTTGTTTTGTAGTACTCTCTAACTTTAACAAAACCTTTTTCTGTTTCAATACCAATTTTTTCAAGACCAATGTTTTTGGTATTTGGTTCTCTGCCAACGGCAACTAAAATTTTTTCAACCTTAATAATATTTTTTTTATCTTCACTTTCTAATTCTAATGTAATTTCGTTTTTTGTTTTTTCTATTATTCTTGACTTTGTAGATTTGTGGATTTTTATATTTCTTTTTTTATATACTTTTTCAAGGAATTCTGCTATTTCTAAATCTTCAGTTGGTAAAATTCTGTCTAAAATTTCTATTATATGAACTTCAACTCCAAAAGAGTTCATTATATAACCAAATTCAATTCCAATTACTCCACTGCCTATAATAGCTATTGATTTAGGTAAATTCTCTAACATTAAAGCACCATTTGAACTTAATATTAGCACTTCATCTATTTCAAATCCAGGGATAGATTTGGGTTTTGAACCCGTTGCAAGTAAAATGAATTTTGATGTGTATATATCTTTATCATTTACTATTATTTCATTTTTATTTAATAACTTACCTTCGCCTGAAATTAAATCGATTTTGTTTTTCTTTAGTAAATACTGAACACCTTTTGAAAGCGTATCTGCCGCTTTTCTTGATTTTTCAAATATTTTTTTATAATTAAAATTATCTAAATTAAATTTTATTCCCATATATTCTAATTCTTTTATTCTTGAAAAAGTTTCAGCTTGATGTATTAAAGATTTAGATGGTATACAACCTATATTTAAACAAACTCCACCAACTTTATCTTTTTCTATTATTGCAGTCTTTAATCCAAGTTGTGCAGCTCTAATTGCAGCAACATAACCACCTGGACCTGAACCTAAAATAATTAAATCATATTTCATATTATCACCTCAAAGTATTGCTAATATTGGATTTTCTAAAGTTTCTTTTAAATCTTTCATAAATATAGCAGCAACTGAGCCATCTATTACTCTATGGTCTGAAGATAAAGTCATTTTCATCATTGGTTTAATAATTATTTCATCATTTTCGACAATAGGTATCTTTTTTATCATTCCAACAGCAAGTATTGCTGAAGCTGGTGGATTGATTATCGCTGTGAATTCATCTACTCCAAATGACCCAAGATTACTAATTGTAAATGTTGCATTTGTATATTCTTCTGGTTCCAATTTGTTATTTTTTGCTTTTTCTATTAATTCTCTCAACTCACTTTCTATCTGTAAAATTCCTTTTTTATCAGCATTTCTTACAATAGGTGTAATTAATCCATCTTCTTGAGCTACCGCTAAAGCAATGTCAATTCTACTAAATTCAATTATTTTATTATTTTGCAAAGTTGAATTTATTCTTCTGTGTTTTCTCAATGTATTGGCAATTATTTTTATCAAAAATGCATTCATTGATATTTTTTCGTTCAATCTGTTGTTTATCATCTTTCTATTTTCCATTATATTTTCCATATTTACGCTAACAGTTAAATAAAAATGTGGTGATGTGTATTTTGATTGTGACAATCTTTCACCAATAATTCTGCGTTTGTCTGATAATGGAATTGTTCTATCTTCATCATTATTTAATGAAATTGCTGGTGTTTCATAAGCTTCTGCTAGTAGTTTATAGTTTTCAACATCTCTTTTGATTATTCTTCCTCCTAGACCAGTTCCTTTTATTCTTGTTATATCAATGTTTTTCATTAATGCTATTTTTTTTGCTAAAGGCGATATTTTAATACTGTCTGAAATACTTTCAAATTCAGCTTCTTTAGCTTTAATATTTTCAATTTCTTTAACAGTTTCTTTTTCTATTGTTTCACTTTTTATCTCTTCACTTTTCACTTTTTCAATATTTTCATTCAATAAATCAGAAATATCTTCACCAGGTTCTCCGAATATAGCAATAGGTTCACCAACAGCAGCCTTTTCACCTTCAGGAACAAGTATTTTTAATAATGTCCCCTCTTCTGTTGCTTCATATTCCATTGTTGTTTTATCTGTTTCAACTTCACAGAGAACATCTCCCTCTGTGAAAGATTCATTTTCTTTTTTTACCCATTTTACGATAGTGCCTTTTTCCATTGTGGGAGATAAGGCAATCATTAGTAATTTTTCAGCCATAATATCGTCCTCCTAAATGTACAAAACTTTTTTAACAGCTTTTATTATTTTATCAACAGATGGTTGTGCTGCTAATTCTAATTTGTGGTTATAAGGCATGGGTACATCTTCATTTGTCACCAATTCAACTGGTGCGTCTAAATAATCAAATGCTTTATTTGAAATTAGCCATCCAACATGAGAGGCAACACTTACAAACGGCCACGATTCATCGACAATTACGCATCTATTTGTTTTCTTTACAGAATTTAATATTGTTTCTTCATCTAGAGGTCTTATACTCCTTAGATCAAGCACTTCAACATCAATACCATCTTTTTCAAGTTCTTTTGCGCTTTCTAATACTAATTTTAAAGGTTTAGAATAGGTAATTATAGTTACATCTTTTCCTTCACGTTTTATGTCTGATTTTCCAAATTCTATTGTATATTCTTCTTCAGGAACTTCACCTTCCCAGGAGTACATTAATTCTCCTTCTAAAAATATAACTGGATTATCATCTCTTATTGCTGTTTTTAAAAGACCTTTTGCATCATATGGTGTAGCTGGCGCTACAACCTTTAACCCTGGTACATGTGCAAAAAAAGTTTGTGTAGCCTGTGAATGCTGGGAAGCTAAATATTCTGCAGGTCCATTGGGCCCTCTGAAGACTATCGGAACCTTGAATTGACCACCTGACATATATCTCATTTTTGCAGCATTATTTACAATCTGATCAAAGGCCTGAAGTGCAAAATTAAATGTCATAAATTCAACAATAGGCCTTAACCCTGCCATAGCAGCACCAATTCCAACACCAGCAAATCCACTTTCTGTAATAGGGGTATCTATAACTCTCTTCTCACCAAATTTATCATATAGTCCTTGACTAACTTTATATGCTCCGTTATATTGAGCGACTTCTTCTCCCATTAAAATTATATTTTCATCCCTTGACATTTCCTCATCCATAGCTTGCCTAATAGCTTCTCTCATGGTAATAATTGGCATCTTTCTCACTCCCTTTAAGCATAAATATCTGTATATAATTCATCTAAATCAGGTTCAGGACTTTCTTCTGCAAATTTAGCAGCATCTTTTGCAATCTTTTTGCATTGTTTATCTATTTCAAGAAAGTCTTCTTCACTAATAATATTATTTTCTTTCAATAATTCTTTAAAACTTACTATTGGATCTTTTTGCTTATATTTTTCAAGTTCTTCTTTTGTTCTATATTTTGCAGGATCACTCATTGAATGACCTTTAAACCTGTATGTTTTGGCTTCAAGTAAAACTGGAGTTCCATTTTTTGCTATTTCAATAGCTTCTTTAGTTGCTTCGTAAACCTCTAAAACATCCATTCCATTCACTTGTTTTCCATCCATTGCATATGAATTGGCCATTATTGAAAAATCATCTATTGCTGAAACTCTCCTATAATCAGTTCCCATGCCATAATGGTTATTTTCACAGATATATACAACGGGTAAATTCCATATTTTTGCTAAATTCAAACTTTCGTGGAAAGCTCCCTGGTGAATTGCACCATCACCAAAGTAACACAATACAACACCATCTTCCTTATTGTATTTTATTTTTAAACCAATACCTGTAGCTACAGGTATTTGAGCACCTACGATTCCATTTCCACCAAAGAAATGTTTTTCGTAATCAAAAAAATGCATCGATCCACCTTTCCCTTTTGAGCAACCCGTTATTTTTCCATATAGTTCTGCCATTAAAGAATTTGGATCTAAATCTGTTGCCAATGCATGTCCATGATCTCTATATGCTGCGGCAACATAGTCTTTTGTCATATCTAAATTTGAAATTGAACCAACTGCTACAGCTTCTTCACCTATATATAGGTGTAAAAATCCACCTATTTTTTTTAATCCATATGCCTGAGCAGCTTTTTCTTCAAATCTTCTTATTAAAAGCATTTTAAATAATAAATCTTTAAGTAAATTGGTATCGTAATTTTTTAAATCTTTCATAATTATTCCTCCCTAAAATTAATTCTTTCCTTTATTCCTTTCATTGTGTCGTAATATACGATTTCTTCTATTATTGTTTCTAATACAACAAATTCCGCATCATCTTCTAATTTCCATATAGCTACTAAATTTGAGGATAAATTTTCTAAAACTTCTGATTTAAACAAAGCATCTTCAATGATGTTTATTTTTCCATAAATGTTTATAACCTCTGTTAGACTTTTGTTTTGAATTAGCCATTGAACTTTACCATTATTTTTTAGATCATTTACTTTTGGAAAATCTTCTAATGTGATTGCGTAGGTACAGTCTGTGTTATAAGGCATCAAGCATGGTGACATCCATCTCAATTCTGGATAACCGTCTTTATTAATCCATCCTAAAACACCGGTTTTTGTTTCAGCAAGAAATTTTCCTAATTTTTTCATAACATCTTTTTTATCCATAATAAGCGCCTCCTAAACTTTTTGGTAATTTAAATTTTCAAAATTCATCAAATCAAATTTCATTGGATTTTTTAATTTTTTTGAATTAATATATGTTATATAACCATTTTCAACATTAAATTCATTATCTTCAAATTTAAAAATAAATTTAGGTGTATTTCCATATATCCATTCCCATGATTTATGCTTTTCCATTAAACTTTCATCTCTAAAATATTTTGTAGCAATTTTAATGCCAGACAATTTTAGATATTTTGATGTTTCTCTTATAATATTGTTTTTTATCATTTCTTCATTTATACAATAATTAATTTCTTTAAGATTTATTACTTTAGAAGGTTTAGATTCTGTTGCTTTTGTTTTGATTTTCTCGTTTTTTCCCAGAGTTTCATTAATTAATTCAAGATTTGAATTAATTAATAATGTTCCATGATGTAAAAATTTATCTTTTTTTATTGAAAAAGCACTACCTGAAAATTTGTAATCTTTATATATCAGGTCGTTTTTATAATTTTTTTCCACATCTATATCCATATTTTTAAGTGTTTTTATTATAATTTCAAATATTTCCTGGCTATTTAAATAATTCTTTGGCGAAACAAAGGAATAATTTAAATTTCCCAAATCATGAAAAACAGTTCCTCCACCAGAAATTCTTCTGGCAATTTTGATTTCTCCATTTTTTACCAATTCAAAATTAAAATTAATTTCTTTCCAAGGGTTTTGATGTTTTCCTATAACCAAAGAATTCTTGCTTTTCCAAAAGAAAATAAAAATATTGTTGTTGGTATTGTTTATTAAGTATTCTTCAATAGCTAAGTTATAATAAACATTCGTATTTTTGGATTCGATTATATATAATTTCATTGTTTCTCCTTCTTTTTTGTAATGATTTTAATTTTATTCCTACTCAAATTCTACCATTTTTATCGGAATTAAAAGTTTCAAAAAAGTTACAAATTCAATTTTTATGTAATTTTTGTATATTGTTTAAGTAAAATTTAGATATAAAAAAGTTATAGTATTTACGCTACCCGGCCATAGACTGTTTGATTCAATAGCATATTCATAATAAAAAATCGTCTGCATTTTTTTGCAGACGATTTTTTATTTTATTATTATTTCCACATTTTTTTATCAAAAGCAATAGCAACCTTTATTACTTTTCCTATTCCATAACTCTTTACTTTTTCTTCATATTTCTTTTCTTCTATTTGTTTCATTCCAAGTTCTGCACTCTCTTTTAATTCTCCGTCTTTTTTATAGTATTTTTTAAATTCAAATACTTCAAAATTATTTGATCATCTGATATATTAATTATCAATTTAGTTGTTTGGAAATATGAGGTAAAATTTTCTATTTGTATTGACTTTTCTTTTTTTTTTTATATAATACTTGTGAATAAAATTTTAAAATGAAGATTTAGTATAATTTTAATTTAAAAAGGGGTTTTTTGTATGTATTTGATTGATGCTCCATATGTTTCTAATTTCATCCTTATACAAAAAGATAATAAATTTAATACATTGAAAAAGATTCCAATTTCAACTTTATCAAATAAACTTATAAAAGATATTAGTTTTTATACAGTAAAAACTAATAATAATGTAGAAGTACCATTACCAATATTAAACGGAATTTATTACATTGATCTTTATATAAATGGCATTAGATATTTTTCAAAAGATATTGAATTTAGAAATTTATTATATCAATTAAAGTAAACTTTTCACAGGAGGTGGCCTTATGGGCATTAGAATGGATGCTATTTATGAAGGAAATGTTAGTGGGTATGGACATGTTAATCAAGGAAGATACGTTACAGGTTCAGAAGCTTGGGAAAAACTTCAACAAAAAAATGCTCAAAAAATTGAAGAATTTAACCAAAAAGGTATTGAAGGATGGAAAGAAACTGCATACGGCGCAGCAGCCGGTGCTATAGTTGGTGGTCTTTGGGGAGTAGCTGCTAGTGGGGGACCTGGTATAGTACCCGGTATTGCTATAGGAGCAATTCAAGGAGCTATAGGAGTTGATGTTGTAGAATGGCTAAAAAAATAGTTATTACAATAATATTAGGATTATATCCTTATATATTTTTATTATTATCAAAGATATCAGATAATTTTATAATAAGACAAAATACAGTAAATTATTTAATATCTTCTGTATTGTTAATTTTTTCTTATATTATTTTTTCTTTGATAAAAAGTAAATATAATCAAAAAAGTAATATAATAAATTTTTTCTATCTTATTGTTTTTTTTAGCATTACATATTTTCTTATCTGGAAACATTTTATAGTAGTACTTATTTTTATTACTGAACTAATAAGATTATTCATAAAACCAAATATTTCTAAACGTATTGAGAAAAAAATGAATAGAAAAAATCAATATAGATTAATTAAATTAATTTTCCTGGTAATATCGTGGGCAATAGTAATAAAAATTATAGAACATTCAGTGTCTACAAAAAATCTTATAGGTCTGATGATAATTTTTATTTCTACATTATGCGTAATGTTTGATTTGAAAGATAAATACGGCATAAATGATAAAATATTAGGTAAACGTTTAATGATATTATTTATTATATATAACACTTATTTTTTATGGGGAACATATTATATAGTGTTTCCATTTGCAATAGTAGGAATGTTAACTATTTTTGAGAAAATTAAATAACATTTGTTATTTAAATATAATTTTTCTAGAATGAAATATAATTAAGGCTCTCTTCCAAAAAGAGTGGGGAAAAAAAGAAAAAATCTGGTATCTTAGAAAGGAAAAAGAAAAAAGGGAAAATATCAAATATACAATATGTTAAGAAACCCTTATTTTTACATAAACAATGAAATCAATAATTTTAAAAAATACTTTACTTTTCTAAAAAAATGTAGTATAATATCAAAAAAATACCGGAGGGGTTAAAATGGAAAAAACAGTAAAGCGTAGAATTATGAATAATTCAATAAATTTAAATAGCTTAAATTGGTGGTGGACGCCCGGTGGGTGTCTACTGTTTTGTTATGCTCTATAGTTCTCAGAGCTAATTTTGTTTGTGTAGGCAATCACCGGATATCCAATTTGGATATCCGGTTTTTTTATTATTACAGGAAAGGAGAGTGGAGTGTGTATTATGGGTAGAAGAGAAAGAGTATATTTATCAGTAGAGGAGATACCTAAGTATTGGTATAATGCATTGGCAGATTTACCATTTCAACTTGATCCACCATTGAATCCACAAACAAAGGAAATCATGAAACCAGAAGAATTAAGTGCTATTTTTCCAGATCCTTTAGTTGAACAGGAAGTAACTACAGAACGGTTTATAAAAATTCCAGAAGAAGTATTGAAAGAATATGCGATATTCAGACCTTCTCCGCTTATTAGAGCAACAAATTTGGAGGAATATCTTGAGACACCTGTAAAGATATATTACAAATATGAAGGAGTTTCTCCAACGGGGAGTCATAAAACCAATACTTCAATTCCGCAGGCATATTATAATAAAATTTCTGGAATAGAAACATTGGTTACAGAAACAGGTGCTGGACAATGGGGAAGTGCATTATCGTATGCTGGTTTAAAATTTGGTTTAAACATTGAAGTATATATGGTAAAAACAAGTTTTGAGCAAAAACCAATGAGAAAATGTCTCATAAATCTTTTTGGAGGCAAGGTAACACCAAGCCCGAGTTTAGAAACTAATTTTGGTAAAAAAATATTAGATATAGATAAAGAAAATCCAGGTAGTCTTGGAATAGCTATAAGTGAAGCTTTAGAAGTTGTATTTAGTAGAAATAAAGCTAAATACGCACTTGGAAGTGTTTTAAATCATGTATTATTACACCAAACTATAATTGGACTAGAGATAAAAAAACAATTTGAAAAAATAAATGAAAAACCAGATGTTATAATTGGATGTCATGGGGGTGGCTCAAATCTTGGAGGAACAATTTTGCCATTTATTCCAGAAAAATTATCAGGAAAAAATATAAAGTTTTTAGCCTGTGAACCAAAATCATGTCCAACATTAACAGAGGGAGAGTATAGATATGATAATGGGGATACAGCTGGATTAACTCCATTAATGAAAATGTATACACTTGGAAAGGATTTTATACCTCCAAAAATACATGCAGGTGGATTGAGATATCATGGATCTGCACCGATTATTGCCAAATTAAAACATGAAAATATGCTGGAAGCTGTGGCATTTACACAGGATGAAACCTTTGAAGTTGCTAACCTTTTTGCTAAATTAGAAGGAATAATACCAGCACCTGAATCATCACATGCAATTACTGGTGCAATTAAAGAAGCGCTTAAAGCGAAAAAAAATAAAGAAGAAAAAGTTATAGTATTTACGCTATCCGGTCATGGATTACTCGACCTAACAGCATATTCATAATAAATAATAAAATAGCTAACCTGGGAAAACCCCGGTTAGCTTATAATAACGTTTATAGTTTTTTTTGCGTAAAATAAATCTTCTTTTATGTTTTTACATTTTGAAATTATTGCAAGATTATGTCCCCGTGGAATTTTTGTAATTAGTGCAACAGATTGTTGCACTAATTTTTTAATGCATATAAATAATGGCTGAGCAATTATTTAACTTTCGTTATTCATATTTATTATATCATAAAACAACTTTAAAGTACTTTAAATCAAAAACCTTTAAACAGATAAGATTTTTAAGTTTATTTGAAAATCAAATTGAAAAAAAATGATTAAATAAAGATATATGGATTTTTAATTTTAAAGTAAAAGTTATATAATTGTATAAAATACTATGATAATTCTAAAAAAGGGGGAGTATTATGGACTTAAGTACAGAATTTGCTGGAATAAAATTAAAAAATCCTTTAATGCCAGCATCCGGGCCACTTGTTGGTGATGATGAAAAAATGTTGTATTTAGCAAGACTTGGGATTGGGGGAATGGTTACAAAAACTATTTCCACAAAAGCTGCAGAAGTTCCAAGGCCATGTATATATGGAACAAATAATTATATTGTAAATGCAGAGTTATGGTCAGAACTACCACCAGAAAAATGGATAAATGAAATATTGCCAAGATTAAAACAGGAACTTGATTTACCTTTAATTGTAAGTGCAGGGTATACGAAAGAAGATATGGAAGTTTTAATACCTCAATTAGATCAGTTTGCAGATGCTTTTGAAATTTCAACACATTACGTAGGGAAAAATTTGGATAATATCGCAGAAACAGTTAGAACAATAAGAAAGCATACAAAAAAACCCATCTTTATGAAAATGAGTCCGCATATTCCAGATCCAGTTGAATTTGCCAAAATGGTGTTAGAAAGTGGCGGTACAGGGGTTGTTGCTATAAATTCTCTTGGCCCAACAATGTTAATTGATATAGAAAATAGAACAAATTTAATTGGAAATGATAAAGGGCAAGTATGGATTTCTGGACCAGTTATAAAAAATCTTGGATTGGCATTAGTAAATACTATAAAAACTGCAGTTCCTGAGATACCAGTAATAGGTGTTGGAGGAATAGCTTCTGCAGATGATGTTATAGAATATCTTCTTGCTGGAGCTGATGCTGTTCAAATGTTATCTGCAGCTTTAATTAGAGGAAAACAATTGTACAAAACTATAGTTGAACAGTTACCAAAAGTATTAGAAAAATATGAATTTAATAGTATAGAAGAAGTTAAAAAAACAGGATTAAAGAAAAAAGAGGTTATTTTTGAACCAAAATATCCTAAAATAGATTTAAACAAATGTACCTTCTGTAAATTATGTGAAATGGTATGTCCGTATTGGGCAATAACGGTAGATAAAGAAAACAAACATGTTATTGTTGATGAAAGTAAATGCTTTGGTTGTAGTTTGTGTCAGAGTAGATGTCCAGTGAAAGCTATTAGTGGAGTGATTTAAAAAATTAGCATATCATCCTAAAAGCAATAATGAAAGTAAAATATATAAAATAAAAAAACTCGGTATCTTATATTTTTATAAGATACCGAGTTTAACTTACATTTTCTGTAGTTTGTATTTTTTCTGCTTCTTCAAATAATCTTCTAATATCATCAATTCGTCTTTTTAAAAGTAAATTTCCACCTGTTAACTCTTTTTCTATTTTTTTAACTGATTGACTAATTGTTGAATGATTTTTTCCCATAAACTCTGAAATATCTTTAACTTTCATTTTTCCATAATTTTTAAGCATGAAGGATAATATTTGTCGAGCTTCTGAAATTTCTTTTTTTCTGGTTGGACTAAATAATTGCTCTCGTGTCAAATTATATTCTTTAATAACAGCTTCTAAAATAAGATTCTTCTTTAATACACGTAATGTTTCTTTTGTTTGAGGTATACTCTTTTTATGTGCCTTTAATGAACTATACAATTTTTTTACAGTTTCAATATTAACCTTTTCTCCCGTAACTTTACTATGGAAAAATAGATTTAAAATCAACCCTCGCAACCTTCTTAAGTTATTATCAATATTTTCAACTAAATATGTAACAACATCATCCGTTAAATATAAAGATGTCATCTCAGCCATTTTTTTTGCAATTTTTAACTTTGTTTTTTTGTCTGGTTCGTCAACATTAACAACTAATCCCATTTCAAATCTACTTATCAATCTTGGGTGAAAAGTTGCAAGCTCTTCGGGTGTTCTATCAGAACATATTATTATTTGTTTTCCAAGATTAAATAGAGTATTAAAAGTATGGAACAATTCACCTTGTGCCATATCTTTACCAATTAAAAATTGAACATCATCAATTAGTAATATATCTATTTTTTTTCTATAACGTTCTCTAAAATCATCCATTTTTTCATCTCTTAAAGATTTCATTAAGTCATTCATAAACTCTTCTGCAGTTACATACATAACCTTTAAGTCTGGCGATCTCTCCATTAAATGATTGCCTATCGCATGAAGGAGATGGGTTTTACCTAAAGCAACATTACCATATATAAATAATGGATTATATTTACCGGGATTATTGGCAACCTCTAAAGCAGAATAATAAGCAACTCTATTGGCTTCGCCAATAACAAAGCTATTAAAAGTATATTCAGGATTGAAATCAGAAAGTTTTAGTGGCCTTTCTTTTATTAAAGGACCGGCTTTTTTCTTAGTAGATTTATCAGCTGGTATAAAAGTGAATTCAGCTGTTATTTTTCTTGATAAAATGTCAGATAATGTATTGGAAACTAAAGAACCGTATTTTCTTGCTATGAAATCTTTAACAAATAGATTTCCAATACCTATAATCACCTTTTTTTCCTGAATATCCAATATTTGGGCAGAGGTAAACCATTGTTCCCATGTATTATGATTAATTTTCGATTTAAGTTGTTCTAACAATTCTTCGTTTGTCACAAAAATACCCCCTGACCAAAAAAATAAAAAGAACGTTTAGCATTATATAGAATAACAGATTTAACATTTTTAATCAAGAAAATTTTTTATGAACTTTGTTGAGATTCTAAACTTAGTGAATAAAGGAATTATCTTGATTAAACTTTAATTATTAGAGGGTTTTAGAATAATCCTAAAATTAACAATTTTAATATTTTTTTACTTTCATTAAGAAATATTTCTATTAAATAAGCATTTATTCTCGATTTTGTGAATAAGTAAAAAAAGAAACATTTAACAGAATTAAAAAAATTTCTTAACAAATAGATCTATTATTTCTTCTAAAAATTGGGTATCTTCTATTGTAAAAGGGTTCAGTTTATGACTATCTATATCCAGCTCTCCAAAAACATTTCCTGATTTATCAATTATAGGTATAACGATTTCAGCTTTAGTTTTTTCACTACATGAAAGATAATTTGACTCTTTAGTTACATCTTGAACAATAAATGTGTTTTTAGTAGAAGCAGCTTGTCCGCATATTCCTTTTCCAAAAGGAATATTTATGTGTTCTGTTGGTTCGCCTAAATATGGACCCAATTTTAACATATTTTTATTGTTTTTATCAGTTAAATAAAAACCTACCCAATTATAATATTCAATATTTTCGTATAATATTTTCACAATTTTTTCCATTACTTTGTTTATGTTATTATTATCATATATAATTTTTTCAATTTGAGATAGTACTTTTCCAAACAATGCTCTTTTTTCATTAACAGGATTATTTTTTATAAAGTTAATAATGGAATTCTCTATAGTTTTATTAATGTCTTCTTTATATAAGAAATGATAAAAAGAATCAACTACTATTACTGTTCCATAATATGTTTCTATATAGTAATGAGAATTTAATCCTAATAATCCCATAATAAACACAACAAAGTCTCCGCGCTTTAATTGAAAATATTCAGCATTTCTTGATAATTTCATAACCATCTCTTTTTTTATTTCTAAAAAATTATTTTCCCAATATTGTTTAAACATATCCAAATCTTTTCTTCTAATTGCATTTAGTCTTTCCTTAACTTTATTTTCATTTAAATTTTCTAATTTTTCATATTCACGTATAATCTTTGGACGAGTTTGCTTATATTCTTTCCACCCATCAAACCAAAAAATTTTATCTTTGTTTAATATTTTTAAAAATTCTGGGGTTAGATCTTGTAATATACTTCTCACGAAAAATACCTCCTTTGATTTTTTTTGTTATTTCTATTTTACCATCTATTTCTTACAAAATTTTTTAAATTATATTTGATTAATAATGTTAAAAATAGTATAATAATTTTGAATCTTAAAAAATGGGGTGATAATATGTCTATAGCAAAAAAACTATATATAAAAGCATTGGAAAATGTTACAGATGAATTTATTGAGGATTTTGTAATAGGGATTGGAGAAACAGCTGTAAAGTTAAGTGATGGTAGAACTGGATTTGTTGCAACAAATCGCGAAGATACTTTAGGAAAATGTGAAGAATTTTACAAATGTATGGGGTTAGACGGAAAACCAGAAAGTAAAGCTGAGGTTGGTATGAAAGTAAAAGACTTATTAGAGATTGGTCTGTTTTCAGGAGATCCCCTTTTGAGATCAGTTTCTTATGCAGCTGTTAACGCTGTTTTCAATAAAAATCCAGAAAGATTTATCGAAGGAGACACATTAAAGTTGATGGAATTTAATAAAAAAGATATTGTTGGTATTGTTGGCGAGATAACTCCATTTGTCGATGCTTTAAGACCAAAGGTTTGGGATGTTTTAATTTTTGATAGGCAAAGAAGAGCAGACTATATTTTACCAGATTGGGCTATTATAGAAATGCTTCCAAAATGTACTGCTATAATAATTACGGGAACAACAATTGTAAATGGAACGATTGATTGGATATTAAATTATGTTAATACAGATAGAGTAGCAATTGCTGGTCCATCTACAATAATGGTTGAAGATGTTTTCCCTGTGAAAATTTTATCAGGATCGTATATAGAAAATTCAGAAAAATTATTTGATTTAATAAAGAAAGGGGCTGGCACCAGAACCTTGTTTAGAAGTGGTGCAGCACGTAAGGTTAATTTAATATTTTAACTTTAATCTATTCAATAGATATATTTAAACAACTCTTTTAAAGAATAAATCGTATCAGGATAATTAAGGTTAGAAGGAATTCTTTTTATTAATATTGATTTTATTCCATAATTGATTCCACCTAATATATCAACATTGTAATTATCACCGATAAAAATAACTTCCTCTTTGTTTAATTTTATTTTGTTTAATGTGTAATCAAAAATTTTGGGATCAGGTTTATATAATTTTGTAGAATGTGAAGTTATTAAAATGTCAAATGGAAATATATTTTTTTCTAAAGAGGGTAAAACGAAATCATTATCCGCATTTGATAATATAGCTATTTTCAATCCTTTTTCTTTTATAGTGTTTAGATGTTCAACATCATCATATGGTTTTAAATCAATAAATGTTTTATACATTTCATCAATATAATAATCAATAGAATTTTTTAAATTTAAATTTTCTTTTAATTCATTAAAAAGTAATTTATAATATTCTCGTTCAGGTTTGAAAGGTTTCAAATGATAGTCTTTAAAATGCTTATTATAAGTTTCTTTGATGTTTTTTTCTAATATATCTGCGGGTTGTCCAATTTCATTGGAAATAATTTTTGCAATTGGTAAAAACAACTGATTGGCATTTATTAATGTACCGTACAAATCGAAGATAATTCCTTTTATCATTAAATCACTCCTTATGTTTTTTAAACTCATTTGTTTGTTTAAAATATTATATCAAAAAATATTGAATTATCTAAATTTTTACTAAAATATTATATTGAATGAATTAAAATATGCTATAATGTAATTAAGATTGTAAGTAGGGAGGGAGAAAAATGATGGTAGATAGACAAGAATTTTTACAGAAATTAATAACAAAAACTGATTCAAAAATAGTAATGTTAGTAATGGATGGTATTGGAGATACTGTTGTTAATGGGAAAACACCATTACAAGCGGCAAAAACACCAAATTTAGACAAAGTTGCTACAGAGTCAGATTTAGGACAAACGATTCCAGTATTACCAGGGGTTACACCAGGTTCTGGTCCAGGACATTTAGGTTTGTTTGGATATGACCCAATAAAATTTCAAATTGGTAGAGGTATTTTGGAAGCATTGGGCATTGACGTTGAAGTTGGAGAAAAAGATGTTGTTGCAAGAGGTAACTTTGCTACAATAGATGGCGATATTGTTGTTGATAGAAGAGCAGGAAGACCAGCCACAGAAATATCAAAGAAAATAGTAGAAAAATTACAAGAAAGTATTAAAGAAATAGATGGTGTGAAAGTTCAATTTTATCCTGGTAAAGAACATAGATTTGTTGTTAAATTAACCGGTGAAGGTTTAGATGATAGAATAGAGGATGCAGATCCTCAAAAAGAAGGATTACCAATAAAATGGGCACATGCTACACATCCTGAAGCAGAAAAAACTGCAGAAATATTTACAAAATTAATGAAAGAAATCAGAGAAGTGTTAAAAGATGAACCAAAAATAAACTTTGCCTTAATCAGAGGGTTTTCGAAATATCCAGCAATTCCTAAATTTCCAGAAGTATATAAAATGAGAGCAGCTGCAATAGCTGTTTATCCAATGTATAAAGGATTAGCAAAATTAGTTGGAATGGATATTTTAAATGTTGATGGTGAAACTCCTGAAGATGAATTTGAAACACTAAAAAAACATTGGGATGAATATGATTTCTTCTATGTGCATATAAAAAAGACAGATTCTTATGGAGAAGATGGTAATTTTGATGCAAAAACACATGTTATCGAAATGGTAGATAAAGCATTACCAAAATTATTGGAATTAAATCCTGATGTTCTTGTAGTTACTGGAGACCATTCAACACCTGTAGCAATAAGCGGTCATAGCTGGCATCCAGTTCCTTTTATGATAAAATCTGCATATACAAGAGCAGGGCTTTCCAAAGCATTTGATGAATTTGAATGTGCTAGAGGATCTGTAGGAACCATATATGCTGTTGATTTAATGAGTTTATTAATGGCAAATGCAAGAAAACTTGAAAAATTTGGAGCCTAATGCCATTTTTTGTAAATTTGTTTTTTAGTTCAATTGTTTTAATCCTTATGATAAAAGCAAAAATGATGACTACAGCCATAATTTTTATGGCTGTAGTCTTTTTTGTTTTTAAATATTCATTTAAAACAAAGATTGTATTTTTATTAATTTTAATTTTGATTTTTATATCAACATTAAAAACATATACAATACCGTTAAGTTATAATATAGGTATTTTGGGAAAAATTATAGATAAAAACTATAATTTTTATGTGGTTAAAGCGGATAAGATTTTTTTTAATGATTCATGGAAGAAAGTAAAAGAAAAGATATATTTTTCATATAATAAATATTCAACAGACCCTTTTAAAATAGGAAATAGAGTATATATAATTGGTAAAAAGGTAAAAAATAAATTTGAAATTGATTATATGGCTAATTCTTCAAAAAAGAGTATATATTCTTTAAGGAATTTTTTAAAAGAAAGAATGTATAGAAATTTTCCATATGAAAATAAAAATATATTATTTTCAGTAATTTTTGGTGGTTTAAGAGGTAAAAATGCTGAAATTTTTAAAAATTCAGGATTATTACATTTGTTTGCTGTTTCAGGATTCCATGTATATATCATATATTCAATTCTTTATTTAGTATATTCTTTTACACTTTTACCTATAAACTATAGAAGAGTAACAACAATTTTAGTATTATTATTTTATCTATGTGCTTCAGGTTTTTCTGATTCAGCTACAAGAGCGGTTTTTTTATTAATAATAATTGAATTAAATAAAATTTTTGGATTTAATATAGATTCAAAAAATATATTGGGTATAATAGGTGTAACAAATTTATTGTATAATCCAAATGTTATTTTTTCAGTAGGATTTTTAATGAGTTATTTCGCTGCATTTTCAATATTACAGGTTATCGAGTATTCGAAAAATCCTTTTTTAATAACAATTTCAGCATTTTTAGCTATTTTACCATGGAGTATATTATTTTTTGAAGGGTTTTCAATAATTGGTCCATTAATGAGTTTTTTATTTGTTCCAATTGTATATTCTTTGCTTATTATATCGTTAATATACATAATTATACCTTTACCTGATATCATATCGAATATCACAAATGTTTATATATCAAATATAAAATATATTTTACATTATATAAATAATTATATAATGTATATAAATTTAAATGAAAATTTTAGTATTTTTCTTTATTTCATATCTTTTATAATTCTTATTTTGTATCATTTAATAATACGAAAAAAATATTCTGAACAAGGAGGAATTTAAATGTCCGGAAACTTTATTTTAATAGTAGGTCCTATGTATTCAGGTAAAACATCGGAACTTATTTCTTTTGTTGAAATATATACATTAGGAAGAAAGAAGATAAAGGTTTTTAAACCTATCATTGATGATAGATATTCTTCAGAATATGTTGTCTCACATACAGGGACAAAAATTAAAGCTATTCCAATAAAACACTCAAAAGAAATGTATGAATATTTGGATTATGATGAAAAAGCTGTTTTTGTAGATGAAGTTCAATTTTTTGATGAAGAATTAAAAGATGTTATATTAGATTTAATAAAAAAAGGAATTAATGTCTATTGTTCTGGATTAGACTTAACATATAAAAACAATCCGTTTAATACAACCATATTATTATCAGCTTATGCTGATGAGATTATTAAGAAAAAAGCAGTTTGTCATGAATGTGGTGAATATAATGGAACTATTTCTTTTAAAATTGTTGGAAATGGTTCTGAAATTGATGTTGGTGGATTTGAAAAGTATATTGCGGTTTGTAGAGATTGTTATGAAAAACTGGTAGCAGAAAAAGAGAAATAAGTTAATAATAAGTTTTAATTTTATTTAAATAAATAGCTTGACTAAATTGGAAAGATATGATAAAATATGTTGGAAAGTTAATATAACGGAGAGGTGGCCGAGCGGTCTAAGGCGCACGCCTGGAGAGCGTGTGATGGGCAAAACCCATCCGTGGGTTCAAATCCCACCCTCTCCGCCAGAAAAGAGCAGATGATACTGCTCTTTTTTTATTTGTGATTTTGTGATATAATAAATAAAAAAGATTTTTGGAGGTAAAATATGACTTTTTTCCAAAAGTGGAAAATGAGATGCCCAATTATTAGATTTATTGAACGTTTGAGAATGAAAAGAATAAAGGTAAAAGTTGATAAAATAAAATTGAAATAATTCGATTAATATTGTTGTTGTGTTTTTGTAATCTTTTGTTCAATTTTATTTGTTAAACTACATCAAAAGTTAATATGTTTTACGAACAAACGGAGGCGCAACCAAGATGAGTAATCTACCTATCGCTAGGGTAGGCTTGGGGTAGACGAAAGGCGAGGTTGCCGAAGGGTGTAAGATTTACCCATCTTACATGCCTGGTTGCATAGGGAATACCTATGTGACTGTCGCGTGAAAGCGCGGAGAGCCGTTTGGAATAATTTGATTATTATATTATTTCAAATAAGGCCTTCCGTGTTTTTCGGAAGGCCGTTTTTGTTAGGAGGGAGAATATGAAAATTGGTATTGTGGGAGCAACAGGTGAAGTTGGAAGAACTATGGTTAAAGTATTAGAAGATTTAAATATCAACGTTACAGAATTAAAATTATTTGCAAGTAAAAAATCAGAAGGAAAAGAAATAAAATTTAAAAATAAAGGGTATTTTGTGGAAGAGTTAACTGAAGAAAAAATGAAAGATAAATTTGATTATTTACTTTTTTCAGCTGGAGCAACTATTTCAAAAAAATTTGCGCCATTAGCTTCTGAGTTTGGTAATATTGTAATTGATAATTCTTCTGCATTTAGAATGGAAAAAGATATTCCTTTAGTTGTACCTGAAATAAATGGAGAGATTATAAAGAATTATAGAGGAATTATAGCAAATCCTAACTGCTCAACTATTCAAATGGTTTTAGCTCTATCAAATATACAAAAAGAATTTGGAATTTCTGAAATATTTGTGAGTACATATCAAGCAGTTTCAGGTGCTGGAAATAAAGGTATTCAAGAATTGTTAAATCAACTAAAGGGAATGAATAATATTACCCATTTTCCAGAAAAAATTATGAATAATGTAATTCCTCAAATTGGTCCTATAGAAAGTAATGGATTTACACAAGAGGAAATGAAAATGATAAATGAAACAAAAAAAATTTATTCTGATTATAGTATAAATGTTTATCCAACAGCAGTAAGAGTACCTGTTTTATATGGTCATTCTGAAAGTATTACTTTCAAAACCAAAAAAAAAGCATCAATTTTAGAAGTTAAAGAGTTAATTTCAAATACAAAAAATGTAAAATATACTGATAATTTAATAACACCGTTGAACGTAGAAGGTTCTGATATTACATATGTTTCCAGATTAAGAAAAATGGATGAATATACATTTTTAATGTGGGTTGTAGCCGATAATGTTAGAGTAGGTGCTGCTACCAATGCAGTAAGAATATTATTAAAACATTTTGAATTGAATCATCATACATTATAAATTTTAAAGAAATGAGGGGAAATATGAAAAAAATACCATTTTCTGTAGATAAATTATTAAAAAAATATCCAACACCTTTTTATGTTTATGATCAAAAGGGTATTATTAATTCTTTAAAAAAGCTACAAAATGCATTTTCCTGGTGTAAGTTTAAAGAGTATTTTGCTGTAAAAGCTACACCGAATCCATATATTTTGAGAATACTGGAAGAAAATGGTGCAGGGACTGATTGTAGTTCAATGGCAGAACTGGTTTTGTCAGAAATGGTAGGGTTAAAAGGAGATAATATTTTATTTACATCTAATAATACTCCATTGGAAGAATATAAGAAAGCATATGATTTAGATGCAATTATAAATTTTGATGATATTGGTCATATTCCAAAGTTTATAAATAAAATTGGTATTCCTCAAATTGCTTCAATAAGATATACACCTAAAAATGCTTATGGATCCAACGTTTTAGGTAATCCTTTAGAATCAAAATTTGGAATGCCTTATGAAAAATTATTAGAGGGTTATAAATATTTAAAAAAATTAGGTGTAAAAAGATTTGGATTACATGCAATGATAATTTCTAATACGTTAGATGTTGAATTAATTACAAAAAATACAGAAATAATATTTAAAACAGTAAATAATATATCAAAAGAATTAAATCTTAATTTTGAATTTATAGATATTGGTGGAGGCTTTGGAATACCGTACAGACCTGAAGAAAAAGAGTTAGATATAAAATTATTAAGCGAAAATATTCAGAAAACATATAATAAATATTTTAAAAATTTTAAACCAAAAATATATACAGAAAATGGAAGATATATTACAGGTGCTCATGGATATTTAATAACAAAAGTTTTGCATATAAAAGAAAGCTATAAAACCTATATAGGTGTAGATGCAAACATGGCAAATTTAATGAGGCCTGGTTTATATGGACCAAATAAAGCGTATCATCATATTACAGTATTAGGTAAAGAAAATAATACAAAAAAATATAAATACGATATTGTAGGTTCTTTGTGTGAAAATAACGATAAATTTGCAATTGATAGAGAATTGCCAAAAGTTGAAGAAGGAGATGTTTTGATAATACATGATGTTGGAGCTCATGGGCATTCGATGGGATTCAATTATAATGGAAAATTAAGATCCGCAGAATTTATATACGATGGGAAAGATTTTAAAATGATTAGAAGAGCAGAAACGTTAGAAGATTATTTTTCAACAATAAAAAATTTCCGATGAGGAGGGATTTATATGTTTAAAGGTGTGGCAACTGCAATAATAACACCATTTGATGAAAATTATGAAGTGGATTACAAAGCGTTAGAAGAATTTGCTCTTTTTCAAATGAACTATGTTGATGGATTAGTAGTGTTAGGAACAACTGGTGAAGCACCTACAATAGATGAAAATGAGAGAGAAAAGATTGTATCTAAAGTTGTTGAATTAGTAAATAAAAAGATTCCTGTAATTGTAGGGACAGGATCAAATAATCCAAAACATGTGTTATATAATAATAAATTAGCAGAAAAATCAGGAGCTGATGGTTTGCTTATAGTTAGTCCATATTATAACAAGTCAACACAAAAAGGTTTGGTTGAATATTTTTCGTATGTAGCTCAAAGAACTGAATTGCCAATAATATTATATAACGTGCCCTCACGAACAGGAGGTAATATTTTAACAGATACAGCGATAGAGATTTTTGAAAAGAACAAAAATGTAATTGGAATCAAGGAAGCAAGTGGAAATATATCTCAAATTGCTGAATTAATTTCAAAAAAACCAGAAGATATGTTTGTTTATTCAGGAAATGATGATCAAGCTTTACCTTTAATGGCTTTGGGTGGGGATGGTGTAATTTCAGTTTTTTCTAATGTTTTACCAAAGCAAATGAAGGAATTAACTGAAGCTATATTAACTAATGATTATAATAAGGCACAAGAAATTAATAAAAAATACAATTCTTTAATGAGAAAATTGTTTGTTGAAGTAAATCCAATACCTGTTAAATATGCTGTTTCAAAACTTGGGTATTGTAAAAATATTTTAAGGTTACCTTTAATATCAATTAGCGAAAATGGAAAAACTGTAATTGATAATTCGTTTGAGGAGTTGAATATATTATGAAATATGGAATCATAGGAAGAAATGGAAGAATGGGAAATGAAATATATAATTTATTTTCAGAAAAAGGACATGATTTAGTTTTTTCATATGATAAAGAAGGAGAGAATTTTTTAGAAACTCCAGAAGTATTAATAGATTTTTCATTACCAACAGCATTTGAAAAAGTAATTGAATATGTTGAAAAATTTAGATGTCCTTTAATTATAGGAACAACTGGTTTAAGTAATGAACAGATAACTAAATTAAAAGAATTGTCACAAACATTACCGATAATTCAAAGTTATAATTTTTCATTAGGTATTCAAGTCTTATTAAGATTAGTGAAATTAGCAGATAAATTATTAGATGATGTAGATATAGAAATTACAGAAACACATCATAGATTTAAAAAAGATAAGCCTTCAGGAACTGCAAAAATGATTAAGGAGGTATTAAATAAAGAAGTTAATATTTCATCTTTGAGATTAGGTAATGTTCCTGGAGATCATACTGTATATTTTGGTAATTTGGGAGAAATAATTACCATTTCTCATAGAGCATTATCGAGAAGAACATTTGCAGCAGGAGTATTAAAATCTGCTGAATTTGCATTAAAAGCTGTAGCAGGTTTTTATACATTTCAGGATATATTTGAATTGACAAAGGAGGAATAGAATGAATTCATACGAAATTATTGAATACATTGCTAAAGCAAAAAAAGTTACTCCGATAAAGGTTTATTTAAAAGGTGACTTAAAAGATATATCTTTTGATGAATATTATGGAGATGATAAATCGGGAGTATTATTTTGCGAACTCGATGAATTTAAAAATTTTCTTGAAAAAAATACAGAAAAAATAGAAAAATATAGGATTGAAATGGATAGAAGAAATTCAGCAATTCCATTATTGGATTTAAAAAAGATTAATGCAAGAATTGAACCTGGAGCAATAATTAGAGATCTAGTTGAAATAGGTGATAATGCAGTAATTATGATGGGTGCAGTTATAAATATAGGAGCAAAAATTGGAAAAAAAACAATGATAGATATGAATGTTGTGGTTGGTGGAAGAGCTCAAATTGGAGAGAATTGTCATATTGGTGCAGGTTCTGTTATAGCTGGTGTTATTGAACCACCAAGTGCAGAACCAGTTGTAATAGATGATGATGTTTTAATTGGAGCTAATGCCGTTATTTTAGAAGGTGTAAAAATTGGAAAAGGTGCAGTTGTTGCTGCAGGGTCAGTTGTTACTAAAAATATTGATCCTTATACAGTTGTAGCAGGTGTCCCAGCTAAAGTGATAAAAAAAGTAGATGAAAAAACAAAAGATAAAACAAAATTATTAGACGAATTAAGAAATTTGTAGGTGATAAAATGGATATAGTAGTGCAAAAATATGGAGGCTCATCTGTAGCAGATGTAGAAAAGATCAAATATGTTGCAAATAAAATAAAAAATAAGGTTAATAAAAAATATAAAGTTGTTGTTATAGTTTCTGCAATGGGTAAAACTACTGATAATTTAATAAAATTAGCAAAAGAGATTTCAGAAAAACCACATCCCCGAGAATTAGATATGTTATTGACAACAGGGGAACAAATTTCTGTCGCATTGCTTTCAATGGCATTAAATGATTTAAATGTTAAAACAAAATCGTTAAATGCATTTCAAGCTGGTATTTTCACAACAGGAGACTTTAATAATGCAAGAATTCAAAAGTTTAAAATAGGAAAAATTTTGAAATTATTGGACATATATGATGTTTTAGTAATTACGGGATTTCAAGGAATAACAGAGGAAGGTGATTATACCACGCTTGGAAGAGGAGGGTCAGACACCTCAGCAGTAGCTATAGCAGCGGCGTTAGATGCGAAATGTGAAATTTATAGTGACTTTTCTGGTATTTTTACATTTGATCCTAAAATATATCCAAATGCGAAAAAAATAAAGTATATTACTTATGATGAAATGTTAGAAATGTCAAGTCTTGGTGCAAAAGTATTACATAGTAGAGCTGTTGAAGTTGCAAAAAAATATAATATTACTATTTATTGTGCTTCGACTTTTTCAGATGAGGAGGGGACATATGTGGTTACAGATAATATTGAAAATCCAGTAGTTACAGGTATGAGTGTAATGGAAAATCAAACGCAGGTAACAATAACAAATTTACCTTTTAATCATGCTATTATCTACAATATTTTTGATAAAATTGCTCAAAAGGGTTTTAACGTTGATATGATTTCAATAATTAATATAAATAATAAGTTGAATGTATCTTTTACTATAATTGAGGAAGAGATGGAACATTTTGATAAATATTTAAAAGAAGCTTTAGTTGAATTTAATGATTCACAAATCACATATGAACATGGTTATGCAAAAGTTTCTGTAGTTGGTATAGGTATGAAAACTGAGAAAGGAGTTGCTTCACGTTTTTTTAAGGCATTAGAAGATATACCATTAAGAATGGTTACCACTTCAGAAATAAAAATATCTTGTTTATTAGAAAAAAAGTATTTAGATAAAGCCACAAAATCGTTGTTAAAGGAGTTTGAATTATGATATTAAAAATGTATGATTATTTTAATATAGATATAGATTACGCAAAAGGTATATATATATATTCTAAAGAAGGAGAGAAATATATAGACACTTTTTCTGGTATAGGAGTATTATCTTTTGGTCATTCAAATGAAAATTTAATAAATGCTATGAAAAATAAAATGCAGAGATATATGCATTTATCTAATTTCTTTTTAGATGAAGATGTAGAGTGGGTTGCTAACAAATTAATTGAGTTTACCGATAAAAATGGTGCAGTTTTCTTTACTAATTCAGGTACAGAATCCACAGAAGCGGCTTTAAAAGCAATAAAAAAAATATCAACTAAAGAAAAAAATAAAATTATTTATTTTAAAAAAGGGTTTCATGGTAGAACATTAGGAGCGTTATCTATTAATGGATTTGAAAAATTAAAATCCCCATTTAGACCTTTGTTGCCTTATTGTAAAGAGTTTGAATTTAATGATGTAGATGGATTTAATGATTATATGAAATATCATGGTGATGAAATTATAGCTGTTTTTGTTGAAGCAATTCAGGGTTCTGGTGGAGTAATGGAATTAACAAAAGAATTTTCTGAAATATTAAATAAATATCATAATGAAAAAAATTTTATATTGGTTTGTGATGAAGTTCAAGCTGGATTAGGCAGAACAGGTAAATTTTTTTCATATGAACATTTTAATCTTAAACCTGATATAATTACTGTAGGAAAATCATTAGGTGGAGGATTACCATTAGGTGCAACTATATTTTTAAATGACACTACTAATATTTTAAAACCAGGTGATCATGGTTCTACTTTTGCACCAAATCCAGTTGCTTTAGCTGGTGCAAGATATATGTTGGATAATTTACCAAATATGTTGGATGATGTGTTTGAAAAAGGGAATTATTTAAAAAACAAATTAGAAAGTATGAAAACTTATAAAATTGCTGATATAAGAGGAAAAGGATTAATGATTGGTATTGAATTAGATGAACCATATCCTGATTTAAGAGAAAGTGCTTTTAAAAGAGGATTATTATTGAATAT
The DNA here is from genome assembly GCF_900129175.1 of Marinitoga hydrogenitolerans DSM 16785. Taxonomy (NCBI): domain Bacteria; kingdom Thermotogati; phylum Thermotogota; class Thermotogae; order Petrotogales; family Petrotogaceae; genus Marinitoga; species Marinitoga hydrogenitolerans. The sequence goes on along the minus strand of NZ_FQUI01000017.1, from coordinate 12,882 downwards.
TATTTCCAATAACAGTGTGATCAGATTATTACCAGCTTTAAATATCTCTTATGATGAGATAGATGAGATCATTAAAATATTGGAGGAATTATTATGATATCGCCTATTGAATTAAGATATATTTTACATCAAAATCCTGAATTGGGATTTAAAGAGTTTAAAACCACACAAATATTAGAAAATGCTATTAATAAATTAAAAGAACATTATAATATCAATGTTGAAATATTAAAACCTTTAGAAACGGGTTTGATAATAAAGTATCAACCAGTTGAAAAAAATGAGTTTGTTCTTTTTAGATCAGATATTGATGCTTTGCCTATAAAAGAAAAAAATAATATTGATTTCAAATCAAAGAATGAAAATATGCATGCATGTGGCCATGATATTCATATGTCCATATTATACGGATTAATTAAATATGCGTTTGAAAATAAAATTCAAAAAAATATTTTATTTTTGTTTCAGCCTGCAGAAGAAGGTGGAGGTGGAGCAAAAAAGGTAATTGATTCTGGTATTTTTAATAATTTTAATATAATAAAGGCTTATGCTTTACATGTTACTGATGAATATGAAAAAGGAGTAATAGCTACATCAAAAGGTGTATTATTTGCTTCTGCGGTTGAAATAGATATAGAATTTTTCGGGAAAAATTCTCATATAGCCTTTCCGCAAGATGGGAAAAATGCATTAAATGCTTTAAGAATGTTTTTAGATTCACTTGAAAAAATTCCCAATGATCCTGTGAAACCTTTAATATATGGTATTGGAAAAGCGTATTCTGGTGAGGTAAGAAATGTTATACCTGCTTATGGGAAAATAGAAGGAAGCATTAGATCTTTGAGTTTAGACCATACTAAAGAATACATTAATAAATTGGAAAAAATATTAAACTCAATTAAAGAAATGCTAGATGTGGATTATAAAATTACTTTAGGTTCACAATATAAAGAAGTTGTTAACGATGAAAAAGTATATAAAGAATTTTTAGAAAAAATAGAAAATAAATATAAAATAATAGATTGTGGATATAAGATGACAGGAGAAGATTTTGGATTTATAGCAGAAAAATACCCCGCTTTAATGTTTTGGTTAGGTACTAAAACAAATAAAAAAGTAGGGTTACATTCTCCGGACTTTTTACCTGACGATGATGTAATTAATATTGGTATTGATATATTTAAGAAATTATGTTGAATCCATAAAAGATGGAAGATCAGAGATACGTAATAAGGTTATTGCCCGTTTTTTAAAAGAAATACGATTTATAGAACAATGGGGAACTGGAATAAAAAGAATTATAGAATTATGTAAATTAAATGGATTAAAAGATATGGAAAGGGTAGAAATACCTATTATAAGCTTTAAAAAAGTTTTCGTGCTTTTTCCTATGATTAAATAATTATATATAGTTCAAAAATCTAAATACCAAAAAATTAAAAACTTTTATAATCATGTACATTCAAATACTATTAGTTACATTAATTAGATGAAAGCTTATGGTTTTGTTATAGTTTATGTTAGAGTAGATGTTCTGTTATTGCAATTAGTGAGAATATATCAATAAAATATGACCTTTAAAGCGATATATAAAGAAATATCGTTGATATTATTTTCAATGTAATTAATAATTGGTATGGAAATACCATACCAATTATATTTATTATATTATTAAAAAACAGATTATTAATCTTTATATACCATCATCATTAAAGAAGCTAAAATGCATAGTTTTTAGTATACTAGGGACTATATTAATTTAAAAGTATTTCTGCCTTCTTTTTTTGCATTAATCATAGCTTTGTAAGCATCATCATAAGTATCTTTATTTAATAAAACGTATTCAGTGATTCCTATACTTGCGGTTACCTGAATATTTTCATAAGCAAATGGTTTTTTAATATTTTCTAAAATTTTTTTAGAAATATATTTTGCATTTTTTTCATCAGCATTTTTCAATACAATAACGAATTCATCTCCACCTAATCTTTCAATGTTTTCAGCTTTTTTATTTTCATAGTCAAAATTCTCCTTATTTAAAACTTCTTTTATTCTTTCAGGGATCTGTGATAGAACTAAATCACCAAATTTTCTTCCGTATGTTTTATTAATATCCGCAAATTTATCAATATCAATAAGCAATAAATAGTTTCTATTTTCCATAATAATATCCCCTCCATTTAAAGTTATAGGTTTAAATAACGGTACATTTATTTTTTTCTTTCTAACTTCACTAGGACATAATCCGAATTCTTTTTTGAATGCTCTTGAATATGATTCATAGGTATTATATTGATATTTGATAGCAATTTCTAAAATATTCATATTAGAATTAAACAAATCATATACAGACTTTGAAAGCCTTCTTTTTCTGATATATTCTTTAATGCTCATACCAACAATTAAATTAAACAATTTATATAGGTAAGATAATGAAAAATTTGAATATTCAGCAATATCTTCTAAAGAAAAATCATTTGATATATTTTCTTCTATAAATTTCAATGCAGAATTAATACTTTTTAGTATGTAATTTTCCATAATCCCCCTCCTTTGTGGCACCACAATAAAATTATATACTAAATAAAATAAAAATACATGATTTTTTTTCTACAAATATTATTAAGTAGCTTGCTATATCAGAATTTCTAACTAATTTGAATAATGAAAAACCGGATATCTAATTTAGATATCCGGTAATCATTTATTACAAATAGAATTAAATCTAGATATATGGTATAATAGAGTCCTTTTTATTTTTTATTTTTGTCCTCCTTTATGTTGCTGACCATTATTTTGCATTGTATTTGTATCGTTTAGTATTTGATCAAATCTATCAATACTGATAAATTGTGGTTCATAATATGCATTATATTGTTTAAGTGTATTTATAAAAGCCCGCATATGATTTTCTGAACCTTTAATAAGTGCATCATAAACTAATATAATATCTTTATTATCAACTTCTTTTAGAGCAAGATCCAAATCAAAAATATCTAAATCTTCAATAGTTGCACCAACCTTTAAAGCGTCAACTTCTGATTTTGTACCGAGTGTAACTAGATCATAATATAATTTTTGCATTTCCTTATCACTAAAAATACCTATAGTATCATCTTTTACAGGATCTTCAAGATCATATTTATCAATGAGAGCTTTAACGGAATCCATATGAAGTTGTTCTGCACGTGTTGCTATATTGTAAAATATTTGTATTTCCCATGCATTATATAGTGTCAAATATACATCACGTGCTAACTTTTCCTCTTCTCTCATTCTCATAATAGAATTTATCTCTGTAGATGAAAGTGTTTCGTAGGGTAAAGTTGATACATCAATTGGTTTATTAATAATCGGAGTAAAGGTAGGAAGGTTAGAAAATATTGTGATAAAAATAAACACTGTAAATATAAAACTAGCTAACTTTTTCTTCATAATATCCCTCCTTATAGAGATATTCTCATTAAAATTTTTTTGATAAGAAACATATGGGTTATTTTAAATTTTTTAATTATATAAATTCATATAATTTCTATATTATATATTATACCACGATTTTTAAAATATTGAAGTACTTTATTTATTTTGTGTTAAAAAAATGAAATTTTAATATTACTTTTTGAAAAAGATTCAAAGTTAATAATAGTTTGCAAATATTCATTGCTGTTAGTAATTATGTTGTTTGTATTTTTTAAGTTAGAGAATGATTTTGAAACTTATATAAAATTATGAAAGTAAAAAATAATATTATAAATTTGATGAAGAAGTATCTTTTATCATTTTACAAAAATAGAATAATAGTGTATAATTATAATTAGTATAACTAACAAAATATGAAAAGGAGGAAAAAAGATGATACTTACAAATGAAAAAATTGAAAAGAAACCGAGGAAATTCTATAACAAAGAGATTAACTTAAACGATTGGAATGATGTAAAAAATGAACTAGAAAGTCTATTAGCTGAAGAAATAAATTCAGTTAATGATTTACTAAAATTTTTGGAAAAATGGTCTGAATTTGATGCTATACTCTCTGAAGAAATGGCATGGAGATATATTAGAATGACTTGTGATACGAAAGAAGAAAATTCCAAAGCATTTAATGATTTTTATGCTAATATAATATCTCCGGCAAGTGAATATGATTTTTTATTGAAAAAGAAGTTTTATGATTCTCCATATAGAAAAGAATTGAAAAATGAAAGCTATGAACACATGAATAGATTAGTTTCAAGAGATATAGAAATTTTTAGAAAAGAGAATCTTCCATTAAAGATAAAAGAACAAGAATTATCTTCAAAATATGGAGAAATAATTTCAAAAATAACTGTTGAATATGATGGCGAAGAAAGAACTTTATCACAGATGGGAATATATTTAAAAAATCCCGATAGGAAAATTAGAGAAGATGCTTGGAAATTAGTAAATAATGCAATATTAGAACACCATGAGGAATTAGAAACCCTCTTTGATGAATTAAAAAATATTAGAATTCAAATAGCAAAGAATGCGGGATATGAAAATTTTAGAGACTACATGCATGATGCAAAAAGAAGGTTTGATTTTACACCTAAAGATTTATTTGAATTTCATAAATCTGTAGAAAAAACCGTTGTTCCAGCATTATCAAAATTAAATGAAGAGAGAAGAAAAAAATTAAATGTAGAAACTTTAAAACCATGGGATACTGAAGTTGATGTTGACGGGAAAATATTAAAACCGTTTAGAACAGAAGAAGAGTTTGTAGAAAAAGCTATAAAAATTTTAAAAAGAGTAGATAGTGACTTTGCAAAAAATATAGAGAAAATGAAAAATTCTGGATTTTTAGATTTAATTAATAGAAAAGGGAAAGCTCCAGGTGGATATAATTATCCTTTAAGAGAGACGGGAGCAGCATTTATATTTATGAATGCTGTAGGAATACATGGGAATGTAAAAACATTATTGCATGAATCTGGACATGCACAACATACATTTTATTCTAAAGATATACCTATTTCCATATTAAAAGACTTCCCAAGTGAAGTTGCAGAATTAGCTTCAATGTCTATGGAGTTACTAACTTTAGAGTATTTAGATGAATATTATAATAATCCTGAAGATTTAAAAAAAGCAAAAAGAGAACAATTAGAAGGAACATTGAAAATATTACCCTGGGTAATGATTGTTGATGCATTTCAACATTGGATATATACAAATCCTAATCATACAATAGAAGAAAGAGATAATTATTTTGGTGAATTAATGGATAGATTCAATCCTGGAATTGATTGGTCAGGATTAGATAAAGAAAAAAGAATTAGATGGTTAAGGCAATTGCATATTTTTGAAGTGCCATTTTATTATATTGAATATGCTATGTCACAATTAGGCGCAATAGCAGTTTATAAGAATTATAAAGAGAATGGAAAAGAAGCAATAGAGCAATATAAAAACTTTTTAAGTTCCGGATTTAAATATCCTGTAAAAAAATTATATGAAATAGCAGGTATAAAATTTGATTTTTCTGAAAAGTATATTTCAGAATTAGTAGAATTTATTATGGATGAAATTGAATCATTATAAATTATAAGGGCGGTAAATACCGCCCAGTTTTAAATGGGGGTAAATATGAAAAAAACTGAACTGATATTTGGATTTAGTAGTTTTTTTGCCTTTGGTTATTCATTAATAGTAACAAGCACTTTAATCCCAATAATTGAAAAAGCATATAATATTGATCATTCTTTAGTTGGATTAGCCTTTTCAATAGGATCTATTGCGTTTTTATTGTCAGCTTTATTATACGGTTATCTTTTAGAAAAATTTAATGCTTTTAAAATGATTTTATCTGCTATATTGATTTTCCTAATGGGAAACATTTTGATGTTTTTAATGAATTCATATTGGATAATGGTTTTAGGGATATTTTTTATTAATTTTGGTGGAGGAGCTTTGGAAATTTCAATCCCCTTTCTTATTGGAGTTACAGGAAATGGAAAAAAAGGAAGGATATTAAATTTATTACATTCTGCTTTTGCTATAGGAGCATTGAGTAGTCCTATTTTTTCATCATTGATATTAAGGTATACTAAATATTGGAAGTTATCCTTTTTAACTGGAATATTATTGAATATCATTCCGTTAATTTCGTTGTTTTTAATTAAAAGTTTTATAGAATCCATACATACGAATTATTTGAATAAAGAAAAAAAGAGTATTAAAGGTATAATCAATTTTAATTTAATTATGTTGGTATTAGCTTTATCTTTTTATGTTGGATATGAAATGAACTTTTCATCTTGGATATCAACATTTTTATATGAATTTAGGAATTTTAATATTTCAACAGCAGCATTATATCCATCATTTTTATGGTTTGGACTATTTTTAGGAAGAACATTATTATCTAAAATGCCGGAAAGATATGGTTATAAAAGATGGCTAATTATAACTGTGTTATTTTCTATATTATTTTCAGTTTTTACAATTTATGTAAGTAAAGATGTTGTTATTTCCGCAATTGGAACAATATTGGTAGGGACAGCATTTGCAACAACATATCCAACTATTCAAGCCTTAATAGTAGAAAAATATGAAAATAATAAAGGAATAGCTCTAAGTATTGCTTCTGGTGGAACATCCATTATTTCTGGAGGGATAACCTATTTGATTGGGTATATTGGAAAACTGCACGGATTGTTATATAGTTTTTTTATAGTAATAACTATAAATATTTTAGAATTAATTATAGTGTTTCTAATTAATGAAAAGAAATAATATCAAAAGATTTGCCTTTATATATAATTTTACGTGATAATAATTTGTATATACTGCCGAATTTTACAGTTTTTCCTAAAATAGATATATTTTCATTCAAGTTTAAAGTATTAAAAAATCTAGTGTTTATTATTGTCTTGTAAATATTATTCTTTTGATCTTTGATAAAAATATTATATAAATATTTTGAATTTTTTCTTTTTTCTATTTTTATAATTTTACCATTTATAATTTTAGAATTTTCTGATATCATATTATCACCCCTCATCAATCTTATTATATATAGTGAAACTTAAAATTATCTTAGAATATTTTAAGAAATATAAATATTTTTTGGAGGGATACCTATGGAATTGATGAATTTAACAATTGAAAAAGTTAATAAATTATTTGATGAAAAAAAAATCAATAGTGTAGATCTAGTTGAATTTTATTTAGAAAGAATCTCAAAACTTCAAAATTTAAATGCAATATTAGAAATTAATCCTGATGCTATATTTATTGCTCAGAAATTAGATTTGGAACGAAAAAAAGGTAAAATAAGAAGTAAATTACATGGAATTCCTATAATCATTAAAGGAAATATTGACACAAATGATAAAATACAAACAACAGCTGGAGCAAAAGCTTTAGAAGGAAACTTTGCAAAAGAAGATGCATATTTAGTTAAATTATTAAGAAAAGCGGGAGCTGTTATTTTAGGGAAAGCAAATTTAACAGAATTTGCCAATTTTGTTTCTTTTAAGATGAAAAACGGTTACTCAACATTAGGAGGTCAAACAAAAAATCCTTATGGTAATTTTGATACTGGAGGTTCAAGCTCTGGATCTGCAGTAGCTGTAGCAGCAGATTTGTGTCTAGCAGCTATTGGTACTGAAACATCTGGTTCTATTCTATCACCAAGCAGTTCAAATTCATGTGTAGGTCTGAAACCAACTACAGGTTCAATTAGTAGAAGTGGGATTATACCGATTTCATATACACAAGATACCGCTGGTCCAATAACCAGAACAGTTAAAGATGCTTATGAAATATTTAAAATATTGAGTAAATATGATAAAAAAGATGCTGCTACTTATATAGTAAAAGATTATAAGCCGAAATTTAGCGAAATAAAAGATTATAAGGGGATGATTTTTGGATATTCTGAAGATCATATAAAATGGTTAGAGGATGAAAAAAGAGATGCTTTTTTTGAAGCGTTGAAAAAAGTTGAGAAATTGGGTGGGAAAATAATTAAAGTAAAATTTGAGAATTTGGACAAAATAAGTAACATCAATGTTCTTTATTATGAATTTAAACATGGAATAAATAATTATTTAAAAGATAAAGATTTAGAAGTAAAAACGTTGAATGATATTATAAAATATAATTATAAAAATCCAAGGGCAATAAAATATGGACAAAATATTTTAATTAAATCAGATGGAACAAATATAAATGATAAAGAATACTTAGAAAGTTTATTAAATGATAGAAAATATTCGAGAAAATTAGGGATCGATAAAATTATTGAAGAACACAATTTAACCGCTCTAATATTCCCAGCTAATTATGGTGCAGGTATTGCTGCTAAAGCAGGATATCCTTCTATAACTGTTCCGTGTTCTTATATAAACGGTGAACCGTTTGGATTGACTTTTACAGCAAGATTTTTAGAAGAAGAAAAATTATTTTCATTAGCTCAATGTTATGAACAATCTTATAATGTAAGAAAATTGCCAAAAATAATAACATCTTATAATGAATTTAAAGAAAAATATAAAATTTAGGGGGTGTGGTGACACTTTTGTTTTTAATAAAAAGTTAACAATTGCTATTTCAATCTATATTTCAGCATTATCTCTTTTTCTGAAAAAAATAACTGTCAAACTCAGGAAAAACTCCAGCAAAAGCTGGAGTTATATTTTTTCAATTATATAATCCTCAATATTTCTCTTTTCTGAATTGATATTTATTCCTATTACATATATTTCTTTTCCTCTGTATTTTTCATAATATTTCTTTTCTTTTATTTGGTTTATTGCATCAATTGCACTTTTATCCACTTTTATTTCAAAAAGATATATCCTTTCATCAAAGTCTATTACAAGGTCACTTCGTCCTAAGTTTGTTAATTCTTCTGCTTTTACGTCTATTCCTGCTGATGCTATTATTGTAAATATTAATGAATGATAATATTTTTCTTCTTTTTTGTGTAGATTATACGGTATTGCACTTATTATTTTCTTTATTTCTTCTATTAATCCTTTAATATCATTGTTTTTTAATTTTTTCCATACTGTTTTGTTTATTTCTTTTATTTCTTTTATTTCCACTTTATAGTTCGATTCTAATATTAATCTTGAAAAGCTATCTTTTACTTCAAGATTTGGATAGTCTAATATATATTCTTCTTCAAATCCATACATTTCTTTTCCTTTAAATGTTAGATATCCAGCCTGTGTGAAGAATATATTTGCATTTGCATCTTCTATTTCTCTTGTTGTAAAATCATCGCTACTTACTGTGTTTTTTACCAAATCTTCATAGGTTATTTTTTTGTCTTCTATATATTTTGATAGAAATGATGGTGATCCACTTTCAAACCAGTAATTTCTGAATTTTTTTTCTTCAAAAAACTTTAATATGGAGAATGGATTATATACAAATTGCTCTCCATCAAATGAAAATCCATTGTAATATTTTTTCATTTCTTTTAATAATTGATATTCTGTTATTCCTATGTCTTTTGCTGTTTCTTTTATATAATCTTCAAAATAATATTCCAATTCTTCCTGTGTATAACCCAACATTGTTGCATATTTTTTATTTAACGATATATCATTTAAATTATTAAGCGCTGAAAATACTCCTGTTTTTGTGAATTTCGTAATCCCTGTTATGAATACAAATTTTATATATTCATCCTTTGATTTTATTGTTACATAAAAATTTCTTAACACATTTCTATATTTTTCTGCCATTTCTTTGTTATTTATATTATCCAATATTGGCTTTTCATATTCATCTACTAATATTACCACTTTTCCTTTTTTGGATAATTCTATTATTAAATCATCAAATGCATATTTATAGTGATCGTTTTTTATTTCTATACCATATTTTTTTCCTTCATCTTTTATTATTTTTAATAACCCTTCTTTTAATTCTTTTTCACTTTCATTTACTACATCAAGTAGATTTATCCTTATTATTGGATATTCTTTAAATTCCCATTTGTCATATATATATGTATCTTTAAATAATACCTTTTCTCCTTTGAATAGATAATAAAACGTTGATACTGTTAAACTTTTACCAAATCTCCTTGGTCTTGAGAGAAAATAAAATTTTCCACTATCTATTAAATTAAATATATATTTTGTTTTATCTACATATATATAATTTTCTTCTATTATTTCTTTATAATCTTGTACACCTATTGGCAATTTTTTCATTATTTCCACCTCCCGATGGAATTATATCACATTTCAATCATTTTGTTTTCTTATAATTCCTTGTATATTATGTAGTAATAATAGCTCTTTATAATTTTGCTTGATAAATACAAAATGAAAATAGCGGATGAATTTTTATCCGCTATTTTTTCTGAGGTTGACAGTATTTTTTATATAAAACACTGAATAATACTAAAAAACAACCATTGTTAATTTTTTGCAAAAAGCAAAAGTGTCACCACACCACCTTATATTTTATAAATTCCTTTAAATTCTTCACCTTTTGAAATAAGAATGGTATATCATTGAAAAAAATAAGTTTTTCTTATTTTTACTCAGCAGATGATATATCTTCCTGAAAATTTTTTTGAATATCTCTTTTTAATTTTATTTTATAATTTTCTATTTCATTCAATAAACTATTTATTTTTTCTATATCAATAATTTCACCTTTTTTTGCTTTTTTTATGTAAAATTCGATTTTCATATAATTATCTACTATATCTTTTATAATTTTATTTTCTGATAATGAAATTTCTTCACCGCCTGCAATACTGAAAATTGAAATTACCTGGAAAATTAACACAACAGATATTATTGATAATACAATAGCTAAATTTATTTTTATTATTTTATTTATTAAATTCATCTAATCACCCTTTCATTTAATAAAAGCCTGATCATAAACATGTAATGTTTTCGTTATAATAGTTACACCTATGGGATGTATTCCTAAATAAAATCTAAAAACAACTTCTCCAGAAGCCCAGGCATAATCATAACCTATTCCACCATAATTTTTATTCATTAAAATTTTTCTTACTATGTACTAATTTTAATGAATATATTTCATTAATAATTTTCTTTAATTCTGCAATATCTTTTACCCAAAAAACTTTTGTATTTTTTGGAATGCTATTCTCAGGAACAAAATTCAGAACTTTATTGCCAATTTGAATTTCTAATGTCTTATCGATCTTAGAACTGACATTATTTAAGCTTCTATTTTCTTCACTACCTATAATCGTAGCCGCATTTAAACTTGTTACAAATAATACTATCAATATAATAAAAACATACCCCTTTTTCACTACCATCCCTCCAATACTTTTTGATTAATAAAACTGTCGCCAGCAGAAAATATTAATTTATTCATTTATCATTTTATCAAAAAAAAAAAAAAGTAAATAAACTCGCGGTAAATTTTCCATGAATTTTATATTTATAAAATTCAACAAATTTACATAATTATTATATCACATGATACATTTTTAATGTTATTTTTTTATTTAATTTAAACGACAATAATTATCAATTTCTTTTTATTTTTCTCTACCTTTTTTTATTTTTACACAGTTTATATTATACTACCGAAAAGTATATAAAAATAAATTAAACGGGATTTTTGATCCCGTTTAATTTATAATTTTAATTTATAATAATGTATGGTGAAATGTACGAAAAAAAATTAACTTAAAGTTTTTTGCTGAATATATTTGGTGTTTATATTTATTATCTTCTTCCTCGTGGCATTGGTGCAGGATTTCTCATAGGTGAATACCCTGGCATTTGATTGTATGATGCGTGATTTCTAAAATTATAATTATTGTAGTAATTATTCATCATGGGTTTATGATTCCAATTGTTGTAATTTAAGTTGTGAGAATTTCTCATTCCTCTAAAATTATTAACAGGTCTTCTGTTTGGAATATAACCTTGCATTGTTGTATATCCAGAACCTCTCATTGTCATACCTCCAAAACCATTTAACACTACTTCTTTACCATCTATTTTGCTTTCAATTGGTTTAAATATTGTTTCATCATTTAATTTAATTATCCAACCTTTTAATTCTATATTTTTCCCTACTTCTAAATCATTTACAAAATAAGAATTTGCATGTAATTCAACAATTTCACCATTGTCAATTTTAACCTTAATTTCTAATATTCCTGGATAAATTTCATTTTCTTCAATAGATTCAATAGTTCCATTTGCAGTAATTAACTCTTCATCTGAGAACATATAACCGCCACGAATTCTTGAATAATTCTCATACATTGGGGCAACATCTGAATCATGGTATACCCTTGGAGCATTTGCGTTAAATGCAAAAATAGAACCTGCCATCATTCCACCAATTAATAATACTGTTAAAAACTTTTTCATAATAACACCTCCATAGTATTTTTGTTTTTTTATTTGTCCTTCGACAACTATATAATAACTTATTTATCTTAAAAGAAACTTAGTATTTGCTTAGAAAAAGCTTAGAAAATTGTAGGTGAATAAAAAATATTAATGGTATAATAATATTAGAGAAACGAAAGATTTCCGGTAGGGAGTCAAATCAGTAAAAAAGAGCAAAAAGGAAATAATTAGCTATAAAAGAAGCTAATAGTTTGAGAATATTGAAATTCAAAAATAAAAGAAAATAAATAATAAAACAAGGATGAGTAAAAATTATTTCATGGGAATATAAGGTACATTGTTTTTAAGTAAATAAAAAATAAGATTGACAAGTTTTCTACCGCTTAATACAAGAGCTCTCATATGACGATGAGAATTAGATTCATTAAACTTTTTCCAGTAATATTCTTTGAAAATAGGATTATGATATCTAAGAGAATTAGCAGCTAAAATCAAATAAGTTCTAAGATATTTATTACCTTTTTTAGTTAAT
>NZ_FQUI01000016.1 GCF_900129175.1 Marinitoga hydrogenitolerans DSM 16785 | reverse complement strand
TTATTTGATTTTAGCTGCTAATTCTCTTAGATATCATAATCCTATTTTCAAAGAATATTACTGGAAAAAATTTAATGAATCTAATTCTCATCGTCATATGAGAGCTCTTGTATTAAGCGGTAGAAAACTTGTCAATCTTATTTTTTATTTACTTAAAAACAATGTACCTTATATTCCCATGAAATAATTTTTTCTCATCTTTGTTTTATTATTTATTTTCTTTTATTTTTGAATTTCAATATTCTCAAACTATTAGCTTCTTTTATAGCTAATTATTTCCTTTTTGCTCTTTTTTACTGATTTGACTCCCTACCGGAAATCTTTAAAGAAAATAATTCTTTTAGAATATTATATCATTTTATATGGTATAATAATATTAAATACAAAACGAAGGTGAAACCATGACAAGATATGACTTTATTGCAAAGTATTATGATAAGTTACTAAGCTCTTTAGAAAAAACTACAATGAATGAATTCAGAAAAATATTTGTACCTCAAATAGAAGGTTATACACTTGATCTTGCTGTTGGTACAGGAAATAATATATCATATTATCCTAAAAATTCACATGTTGTTCTTATTGATAAAAGCATAAAAATGTTAGAAATAGCCAAAGAAAAAGCTAAAAAAAGAAATGATTTGAAATTAGAATTTATAAATTCATCTGTAGAGAATATGCCTTTTAAAGATAATACCTTTGATACTATTTTATCAATAGATGTTTTTTGTTCTGTAAAAAATCCTTTCAAATCAATGCTCGCAGTTAAAAATGTTTTAAAACATGGTGGAAAAGGAATTTTTGTAGAACATGGTTTAACAGGAGATATTTTAAAAGATTTCTTTTTATATATAACCACATTAATAACATATCCAACAGTAGGTTCTTCAATGATTAGAAAACCTTTAGACTATATTCAGTCTGCAAATTTTAAATTATTAGAATATGGCCATTTGAAAAATTCATTTTATTATTTTATTGTAAGAAAGGAGTAAAATATGAAATACGAAATTGTATATTTTGATCTAGATCACACGTTACTCGATTTTGAAAAATCTGAAAAAGTTGCCCTTTTTAATACGCTAAAACATTTTTCAATTACTGTGAAAGAAGAATATATAGAAATTTATAAACCCATTAATGAAAAATGGTGGAAACTTTTTTCTAATGGAACATATCCCAAGGAAGTGATAATTGTCGAACGTTTTAGAGAATTTTTTAGTTCTATTGGATTAGATTCAAAATTTGATTTAAACAAAGTTTCTGATATTTATCTTGAAAACCTATCTAAATTAGGCTTTTTTTTAGATGGTGCTGAAAATTTATTGAAAATTCTAAAAGAAAAAAAGCAGCGGATGGCCGCCATTACAAATGGTGTTGAAAAGGTGCAAAAAGGTAGAAGTAAAGCTTTAAACCTTGATAAATATTTTGAATTCATATTAACTTCTGAAAAGGTCGGGAAACCAAAACCTGATCCTTTAATCTTTTATGAAGCTGCAAAATTATCTAATGTTTCTATTAAAAACTCTGTTTATATTGGCGATAATCCAGATTCCGATTATCTGGGTTCAAAAAATGTTGGAATGGATTTTATATTATATGATCCTTATAATAAACATCCAGAATTAGACTGTAAGAAAGTTGCGAATTATACTGAATTATTAAAATTAATAATATAACAAAAGAGGAGCTTCGCTCCTCATGATTTATTATTTATTATTTATTACTTTTTTCATTTTATTCCTATTTTTATATCAAAGAGGAGCTTTGCTCCTCTTTTGTTATTTATTACTTTTTTTATTTATTCCTATTTTTATATCAAAGAGGAGCTTCGCTCCTCTTTGTGTTATGTTATATTTTAAATTGTTTTATTAAACTTTCTAATTCTTCACTTAAATTTGATAATTCTTTTGCTGCTACTGCTACTTTATTGAAATCTTCTTTTTGTTCCAATATTTCACCTTTAAAATTAGCTACATCTTCAGAAACACTTAATACTGATTTATTTGCTGTATCAACTGCTGCTGCTATCTCTTCTGTTGAAGCTGTTTGTTCTTCTGCAGATGCTGCTGTATTATCTATCATCATTGAGATCTGTTCTATTTTACCTGTAATTCCTTCAAATTGTTCAGCAATTTCAAATACCATTTTATTCGTTTCTGTTATACTTGTAACAACATTTTCTGTTTCAACATCAACTTCTTTTGCACTTTCTTGTATTTTTCCCAAAATTACTGCTATTTCTTCTGTAGCTTTTTTACTTTCTTCAGCAAGTTTTCTTATTTCATCTGCAACTACAGCGAACCCTTTACCAGCCTCTCCAGCTCTTGCTGCTTCTATTGCAGCATTTAATGCTAATAAATTAGTTTGTTCTGTTATGGAATTAATTGTATCTACTATTTCCTGAATATTTGCTGTTTCATTTGCTAAAGTTTTTACTGTTTTAGCATTTTCCTTGGCTTTTTCATTTACATTATTGATCTTTTCTTTTACTTCTTCTATATTTTTTGCTCCATTTTTAGCTAATCCTAATACTTCAGATGAACTTTCCATAACTTCTTGGGTGGATCTTGAAACGCTTTGTGCTGCTGCTGCTATTTCTTCTACTCCTGCTGTTGTTTCTTCTAATGATGATGATGCATCTTGCACCTTTGCATTAATTTCATCTATTTCAGAATATATGCTTTCATTTAATTTGACATTCTTTTCTATAGAATTCGCTACATCTTCAGATGTTTCAATTAACATTTCCGATGATTTTTTCACCTTTTCTACCAATATTCTTAAAGAAGTAATAGTTTTGTTCATTATTTTTGCTAATTCTCCTAATTCATTTTTTGAATCAACTTTCACAACAACGCTTAATTCACCTTCTCCAACTTTCTTCATATCTTCAGACATTATTAAAATTGGTTTGACAACAACATTATTAACAAACATTATACCTATAACAAATGCTATTATTATTATCCCAAATACACCTAAATAAATATATGTTTGGTTCCATACTTGGTTTTGAATTACCGATTTTGGTATTGCATCATAAACTGTCCAACCTAACTCAGGTATCTTATAATAAAATGCAAGCTTAATAACATTATTATATGTATACTCGATTGTACCAAAAGATTCTGTTGCTTTTGTGAAGAATTCCATTGCACTTACGTCTATTCCCCATTTTTCAGGATCTTCATGAATTAATGTTATACCTTTTTCGTTAATTATATATGGTGTTTCTTCTTCAAACAATTGATCTCCTAAAAATGCCTCAACTAAATTTTTAATAGATAAGTCAATTCCTAAAACTCCTATAATTTGTCCCGATTCATCTTTGACTGTCTTAGATACAGTGATTAAAATATCTCCACTTGAAGCATCAGCATAAGGTTCGGAAACAACCACTTCACCCGACTTTCCCATTGCTGCCTTATACCATGGTCTTTGTGTTGGATCATATCCTGAAGGTAGTTCGGCATCAGGTTTCATTAACATCGTTTTATCCTTTAATCCTAAATATAATGCACTATAATTCTTATAATGTTTTATTATATTGTCAAAATTTTTGAGCATCCATGTCCTTTCATTATATTTATTACTATAAGAACCTTTCACATTTGCATCTTCAGATAACATATTTGCCATATCAAAAATAGGCTTAAAATGTGTTTTCAAATTTTCAGCTCTGCTTTTTGTTGAAGATTCAATACGACCTTTAATGTTGATAAATGCTTTATTATAGTTCTGATAAGTACTAATTGCCGTAAAAATAATCATAGGCAATAATGAAATTACAATAATAAGCCAAATCATTTGTGTTTTTAAACTCTTCATAAAAATACCCCCCTTTTTTATAGCAAAATTATACCATATATTTTATTTTTTTGCAAAAAAATATTAACTTCAACTCAAATTATAAATATTTATATATTTTTACTATAAGAAGCTATGTATAAATTCCTCATCCATTTAATATCCTCTTCAGACAAAGGATAACCTTCTCCCATCAATTCAACATGATAGGCTATATTTGCACTTTTCTCAATTATTTCAGCAGCAATTAAAGCCTCTTTTAAATTCCTTCCTATTGAAACAATTCCATGATTTGCTAATAAAATTCCATATACACCTATTTTAAACTTCTTTACTGCTTCAAGTGCCAAATCTAGTGTCCCAGGCAATTTATATTCTGCAACTGGTATTTCTCCTCCAATAATCTGCGCCTGATCTTCAATATAACATGGAACAGGCTTTCTCAAAGCAGAATAAATAGATGCATATAGACTGTGAGTATGCACTACTGCTTTTATTTCTGGAAAATTTTTATATATTTCAAAATGCAAAGCTTTTTCAGAAGATGGCTTTAATCCGGAAATATGTTTTTGGCTTTCAAAATCCATAACAGAAATATCTTCTTCCTTTAATATATCATAAGGAACTCCAGATGGAGTTATATATATTTTATCTTTTATCTTTATACTTAAATTCCCCCATGTCCCTTTTATCAACCCTTTTTTCTCAAGATACTCTATTGCTTTTATTATTTCACTTTTCAAGATATCACCCGCCCGTTATTGTAAACTTTAACTGCTTCAGCTAAAATTTTAGTTGCAAATCTTAATTTCTCACTGTTCAATACATAAGCAATTCTAATTTCCTGCATACCTGTATTTGGCGTGGCATAAAAACCATTTAAAGGCGCAACCATTACCGTTGTATTTTCTATACTAAAATCTGTAAGAAGCCATTTAACAAATTTTTCACTGTTATCAACTGGTAATTTTACAGAAACATAAAATGCTCCTTTCGGTTTTTCAAAAACAGCTCCTTCTATCTTAGATAATTCCTCATAAACTGCTAATCTTCTTTTATCATATTCTTTGTAAACTGATTCAATATATGATTTATCCATTTCTAAAAGTCCTATTGTTCCAAGTTGTGCTATCATTGGAGGACATAATCTGGATTGTGCCATTTTCATAACCTGATTATATAACTCTCTATTTTTTGTAGCAAATACTCCTACTCTGGCGCCACACGCACTATATCTCTTTGAAATACTGTCAACAACTATTGTTCTATTATACTCACCAAATGCCATTGTTGAAATATGTTTTGTACCATCAAATGTAAATTCTCTATAAACTTCATCTGAGATTATATATAAATCATGTTTTTTCGCAAATTCAACAATTGTCTTTAATTCCTCTTCACTATATACAGCACCTGTTGGATTTGACGGGTTTGAAAAAATTATACCTTTAGTCCTATTTGACAAAACTGCTTCAAACTCATTTATCGAAGGAACAGCATAACCTGTTTCAGGAAGAGCCCTAACTGGAACTAATTTCACATTTATCATCTCTGCAAATCCTTTATAATTTGCATAGAATGGTTCTATAACAATAATTTCGTCTCCTGGATCAGCTATTGCTCCTAATGCGAAAATAATTGCTTCACTTCCACCATTTGTAACTATTATTTCTTCTGGAGTAAACGGAATATTATTATCTTTATAGTATTTTGAAAATGCTTCTCTTAATTCTATTAATCCTGCTGAATGCGTATAGGATATAATTTCCGGATTATGCTTCTCTATATAATCAAAAAAGGCTTTTGGTGTTTCTAAATCTGGTTGCCCTATATTAAGATGTAATACAGTTTTACCCATTTTTTTCGCCTGTTCTGCATATGGAATCAATTTTCTAATTGGTGACGCTTGCATATTTAAAACTCTTTTAGAAAACTCCATTTATTCAACCTCCCACCAAATTAATTTTCTTATATTTAATTTTACCATAAATGTTAAGGTTTTTTTCATATTAATTTGTAATAATATTATTAAATAATAGGAATAGATTTCTTGTAAAAGAATTTAATTAAAGAAGGTTGGTGTTGAATATGGATTTAGAATATTTAAAAAAATATGGTAAAATTATTGGGGTGGATGAAGCTGGAAGAGGCCCATTAGCAGGTCCTGTTGTTGTAGGAGCTGTATTATTGGAAAATATAAAACAACTAAATTTATTAAATAAAATATCCAATGATTCAAAAAAGATGAGTGAAAAAGATAGAGATATAGCTTTTGAAATAATTATGAAAAATTTTAAATACTCTATAAAAATTTCTTCACCTGAAGAAATAGATATGTTAAATATTTTTTCTGCGACAACACTTGGAATAAAAAGAGCCTTAAATGATTTTAATATCGCTGATAAATATGTTTTGATTGATGGAAAAAATTTCAAACTTAATATGAACAATTATGAATGCATAGTAAAAGGAGATTCTAAGTCTAAAGTAATAGGAGCTGCATCAATTTTAGCTAAAGTTTTTAGAGATCGATACATGAAAGAGTTAGATGAAGAATTTCCTGAGTATAATTTCAAGAAACATAAAGGTTATCCCACTAAAGAACATATTGAAAATATTAAAAAACACGGTGTAAAGTCATTTCATAGAATAACTTTTAACCCTATTAAAAAATTGATGCTAAACAAAGAAATCAAATTTAATAAAAACGAATTCGACTCTATGAGATTAATGAGGATAGGTTTATAGGAGGGAATATGAAAGAATTAGATAATTTTAATAAATTATTGGAAATAATGGAAACTTTACGTTCAGAAAAAGGATGCCCATGGGACAAAAAACAAACCCATGAATCTTTAAAACCTTATGCTATAGAAGAAGCCTATGAATTGGTACATGCTATAGATGGCAAAGACAAGAATCATTTTATAGAAGAATTAGGGGACGTTTTACTTCAGGTAATTTTTCATTCTCAAATTGCAAAGGAAAACGGTGATTTTACTATAAATGATGTATTAGAAAATCTCAATAATAAGTTAATAAGACGACATCCACATGTTTTTGAAAATGAAGGAGAGTATTCTTATGAACAATGGGAAAAATTAAAAGCAAAAGAAAAAGGAAAAAAAGATTTCTCTAAAATTGGGGAATATAATAACGGAATGCCCCCATTAATGAATTTAAGAAGATTAATAGAAAATGCTTTCGCAGTAGGTTATGATCCTTATAAGGATAATGATATAATAAATTTATTATTTGAAGATTTGAAAAATTTGAAAAAGGATAATTTGAATGAAAAATATAATATTGATTTTTTAACGCATTTGATATATTTTTATGTTAAAAATAATATAAACATAGATTCTATCATTTCTAAAGCTGCTCAGGTATTTATACAAAATTACAAAAAATATGAAGATAGGGAGGATTTTAAATGAAGAAATATTTATTTTTAATTTTAGTTTTTTTATTTACTTTTATTTCCCTTGGGGTCATTAAATACAGTGATTTAGATTCTAAAAGTGTAGCAATCATTAATAAAGAAATTATAAATTATGATTATTTCCAATCACAGGCAAAAACTCTGGAAATTTTGAGAGGAATTAATAAAATTAATGATACTTTTTATAAAATATTAGTTGGAACGATAGATGGAAATAATGTTATTCAAAAATATGAAAGAACAAAGTTAGATAGATTAGCTGGTGAAATATTATTTATTCAATTCACAGAGAGTAAAAATATTGATTTAAAAAAAGAAGAATTGTTTAACGCTATTAAAAGTCAAACAGAAAATATTTTTAATTCTTCAAATTTATCAGAAAATGATATTTTATTATATTTAATTTCAAAAGGTTTTGAAAACAAAGAACAATATATTTATAGCTTATACCATGAAAAGTTGTATAAAAACGCTGTTTCCGCTATTTATCAATATTTAATCAATAATATTGATGTTTCTGATGAAGAAATTAAAAATGAATATAATACAAATAAAGATAAATATTATAAACCACAATCTTCAGATTTAAAACTGGTATTCTTTAAGTCTTCTGATGATGCATCTCTGGCATATCAAAAAATAATAGATGGTTATTATTCATTTGATGATATATATAACAATAAATATCCTTCAAGAGAAGCTACTACAATAAAAATAAATATAGATGATCAAACAAATGAATTAATTAAAACAATAAAATCTTCATTTCCAGGAGCAATATTAAAACCTATGAAATATAACAACAATTATTATTCTTTAATAAAAATTGAGAAAAAAACTCCAAAACAACCAATGACTTTAGATGAAGCTAAAGATATGATAATAAATAATATCAAAGATGAAAAAGCCAAACAATTATTTGATAAATTGATATCCTCTGAATTTCAAACATTCAAAAATAATTCTGATATTATTATAAACACTAAATATTTTAAAGGAGATGAATCAAATGGTGACTAAAGAAGAAGTTATGAATGCTTTAAGAAATGTATATGATATGGAAGTTGGTTTTGATGTTGTATCTTTAGGACTTATTTATGAGGTTAACATAGATGAAGAAAACAACGTACACGTATTAATGACATTAACTACTCCAATGTGCCCATTAGCAGGTTTTATAACTGAAGATGCAAAAAATAAAGTGGGATCAATTGAAGGAGTAAAAAGCGTTAATGTGGAACTTACATTTGATCCACCTTGGGATCCTTCAAAAGCATCTGATGAAGTAAGAACAATATTAGGAATATGACATTAAATGAATTTATAAAAGAATTTCAAAATATTTTAGTAAAAAAGGGGATAAAAAATCCCCTTTATTTTGTTGGAAATATAATTTCGAAAATAGACAATATACCTTTAAGTAAAATATTAATAGAAAAAGATTTTGAAATAAAGGAAGAACTACTAAATAAATTAAAAAAAATAATTATAGAAGAATATCCTGTTGAATATATAACTAAAAAAGTTGTTTTTTTTAATGGTGAGTTTTATGTTGATGAACATGTTTTGATTCCCCGAATAGAAACTGAAGATTTAATAAAAATTGCTATTGATATTATAAAAGAAAACAATTATAAAACAATTATTGATATTGGAACAGGTAGTGGTGTAATAGCAATTATTTTAAAAAAATATTTTCCCAATTTGATTGTGTATGGTATTGATATTTCAGAAGATGCTTTAAAGATCGCAAATTATAACGCTAAATTGCATAATGTTTCTATACAATTTATAAAAAGCGATATTCTTAAAGACATAACTTATGATATAATTAAAGATGCTGATTTTATAATTTCAAATCCACCTTATGTAGAAACCGATTTTTATTTTCAAAACAAAGCTTTACATTTTGAACCTAAAATAGCTTTAGAAGCTGGAAAAGATGGGCAATCTTTTTTTCTAAATTTAAGTTATAATTATCCTGATATATTAAAAAGTAAGCATTTTATATTTGAAACCACAGAATTTAATATTGATAAAACAAAACTATTATTATCTAAATTTGGAAAAGTTAAAATTTACAAAGATTCATTTGGTATAAATAGATTTATCGAAAAATTACCTTGGAGGGATTAAAAATGTCTATTAAATCCTCTAAAACAGAGAAAAATTTATTAATAGCTTTTATCGGTGAATCTCAAGCTAGAAACAGATATGATTTTTTTGCAGGAGTTGCTAAAAAGGATGGATATATTAAAATTCAAAAAACATTTTTAGAATTATCTGAAAATGAAAGATCTCATGCGAAAAACTTTTATAAGCATATTGAAGGGGGAGATTTAAATTTAACAGTTTCTTTTAAACCTGGAAAAATAGGAAATACTATTGAAAACTTAAGATTCTCTATAAATGAAGAGATTGAGGAATATTCAAAATTATATCCTGAATTTGCAAGAATTGCAGAAGAAGAAGGATTCAAAGATATTTCTATTTTGTTTAAATCTATAGCTGTTGCTGAAAAACATCATGCTGAAATATTACAAAATTTATTAAATGAAATTGAAACAGGTAATATTTTTAAAAGTAATAAAAAAGTATTATGGAAATGTGAAAAGTGTGGATACATCATGGAAGGTTTTGAACCTCCAGAAAAATGCCCAGCTTGTAATCATCCAAAAGCTTATTTTGTAAAAATATAAAAATAACCTAGAGGTAATTTTGCCTCTAGGTTATTTTTATATTATACTATAATTGTTCTAATACATTTACACATCTTGGGCATGCGTCAGGATATTTTTCATTTGAACCAACCTCTGGATGTATTTTCCAACATCTTTCACATTTTTTACCTTCTGCTTTAACTACTTTTACCTTTGCATATTCTCCATCAAAACCATCATCAACAATTCCTAATTCAAATTGTGATGTAATAAATAAATCCGCAACAAAATATGGATCGTATGAAGTTAATATCTCTTTTAATTCTTCTGATTTAGGTTCAACAATAATTTTTGCATCTAGAGGATGTCCAATAAATTTTTCTCTTCTCTTTTCTTCTAAAGCTTTAGTAATATCTTCTCTTAATTTAAATATTCTATTCCATTTCTCTTCTAATTCCTTATCGAAATATTTTGTATTAACTTCAGGCCATTTTTCTAATTGAACAGTTTCATATTTTTTAGTTGGTAAATATGTATAAATTTCTTCTGTCGTAAAAGCTAATAATGGAACCATTAACTTAGTTAATACAACAAGTGCTTCATACATAACTGTTTGTGCAGACCTTCTTAATTTTGATTTTGGTAATTCTGTATATACTCTATCTTTTATTATATCTAAGTAAATAGAACTCATTTCTACTGTACAGAAATTATTTATTAAATGATGCACTCTGAAAAATTCATATTTTTCATAAGCATCTGTTACTTTTTCTATTAATTGATGAATTTTTATCATTACCCATTTATCCAACTCTTCCATTTCTTCATATAATACAGCATCAGTTTCAGGATTAAAATCAGAAGTATTACCTAATAAAAATCTTATAGTATTTCTGTATTTTCTATATACTTCTGTTTGTTGCTTTAAAATATCAAAAGATACTCTAATATCACCTCTATAGTCACTAGAAGCTACCCATAATCTCAATATATCTGCACCATATTTATCTATTACATCAAAAGGACTGATGACATTACCTAAAGATTTTGACATTTTCCTTCCATCTTTATCCTTTATAAATCCATGGGTTAATACTGTTTCATATGGCGCTATTCCGTTTTTAGCAACTGATAAGAATAATGAACTCTGGAACCAACCTCTATGCTGATCTGTCCCCTCAAGATATAAGTCAACAGGGTATTTCTTCAAATCATCTCTTACATTGACAACAGCGTCCCATGAAGAACCTGAATCTATCCATACATCTAATATATCCTCTTCTTTATTAAAATGTGTCCCTCCACATTTAGGACATTTGAAATCTTCTGGTAAGAAATCTTCAACATCTCTTTCATACCATGCATTTGTTCCTTCTTTTTCAACAATTTTTATAACATTTTCCATTACATTTTCATCTAAAAATGTTTCACCACATTCTTTACAAGATATCGCTGGAATAGGAATTCCCCAAGCTCTTTGCCTTGAAATACACCAATCTGGTCTTTCTTGAACCATTGAGGTTATTCTATTTACCCCCCAATCTGGAATCCACGTTACTTTATTAATTTCATCTAATGCTTTTTTCCTTAAATCATTTTTATCTACAGAAATAAACCACTGTTCTGTAGCTCTAAAAATAACCGGTTTTTTACATCTCCAACAATGTGGATATGAATGTTTAATATCATTTTTACCTATTAAATGTCCGGAATTTTTTAAATCTTCTATGATTATCTTATTTGCTTTCCAAATATGTAATCCTGCATATTTTCCTGCTTCGGAAGTAAATACACCTTCATGATTAACAGGGGATAAAACAGGTAGTTTGTATTTTAAACCTGTTTGATAGTCATCTGCACCGTGTCCTGGTGCAGTATGTACACAACCGGTACCATCTTCTAATGTTACGTAATCTGCTAATACTAATACAGACTCCCTATCCATAAATGGATGTTTTGTCTTTTTATATTCCAAGTCTTTTCCTTTAAATTTATCTACTATTTTATATTCTTCAATTCCAGCAACTTTTAATAAATTTTCTACTAAACTTTCAGCTAAAATCCAGTTTTCGTCTCCAATATTTATCTTTACATAATCATACTCAGGATGAACAGCTATTGCAACGTTTGCTGGCAATGTCCATGGTGTTGTTGTCCAGATAACAACATATGTGTTTGGTTCATCTACCATTTCAAATTTAACATATATTGATGGTGATGTGTGATCATGATATTCAATCTCAGCTTCAGCTAAAGCCGTTTCACAACTTGGACACCAGTATATAGGTTTTTTGCTTCTGAAAACATTACCATCATTTACCATCTTTTTCAATATATCTAAAACTTTTGCTTCATATTCAGGCTTTAATGTTAAATATGGATTTTCCCAATCACCTCTAATACCTAATCTTTTAAACTCTTCTTTTTGAATTTTTACATAGTTCATCGCATAATCTTCGCATAATTTTCTAATTTCCAATTTACTCATTTGCTTTGCTTTTTCACCCAAATCTGTAGTTACCTTATGTTCTATTGGAAGCCCATGGGTATCCCAACCTGGTACATATGGTGCATTATACCCGCGCATTACTTTATATTTTATTATTATATCCTTTAAAACTTTATTTAAAGCATGACCTAAATGAATATGACCATTTGCATATGGAGGTCCATCATGCAAAATATATGTTGGCTCATTTTCTCTTTCTTTTCTAATATAATGTTCAAGATTCAATTTTTCCCACTTTTTTAATGTCTCTGGTTCTTTCATTTTTAAATTTGCTTTCATCTTAAACGATGTTTTCGGCAAATTTAACGTATCCTTATAATCCAATGTAAAGCACCTCCATTAAATTTGTAAAAGTCTATTTATAGTATCTTTAAATTCTGTTAGATCCAACGATTTTACAACATATGCATCTGCTGCCCATGATGCCATATCACTTTTATAATGACTATAAGCGGTCATCAATATGATTTTTTTATTCGGATATTTCTTTCTAATTTCTGCAGCTAATTCTAAACCATTCATCTCAGGCATTTCTATATCTAACGATATGATGTCAAAATTCTGATCTTTTGACAATATTTCTAATACTTTTTTAGCGCAATTTGCTTCAATTACTTCATGACCTGTATCTTCTAATTCTTCTTTTAATAAAAGTCTAATATTATCTTCATCATCAACAATTAAAATTCTAGCCATATTAACCCCTCCCAAAAATTAATTTAAAGGTAATTCAAACCTAAAAATAGTTGATCGCTCATCTGATTTTACTAAATAAAGTTTACCTTTATGTTCTTCTTCTATTATTTTTTTACAAATTGGTAACCCCAAGCCTGTTCCTTGAACCTTTGTAGTAAAAAAAGGTGAAAAAATTTTATTTTGCTCATCTTCTGGAATAGGTTTACCATTATTTTCAATCTGAAAAAACACGTATTCATTTTCAATACCTGTTTTTATGTAAACGTAATTTTTTTCATTTGTTGCTTCAATCGCATTCTTTATTAAATTTATCAAAACTTGTTTAACTCTACTTCTATCACATTTTACCTCTATTTTATCAAACATTTTTTCAAATTTCAACTCTAAATCTTTTTGGTGGAAGAAATCTTGATACATCAAAATAATTTCGCTTATCATAGAATTTAAATCAACACTTTCAAACATTGGAATTCTACTTCCTCTACTAAATTCCAAAATTTCTGAAACAATACTTTCCAAATGAGATAATTCATCCATTATAATTTGAGAATACTGTTTGATTTTTTCAGGTTGATCTAATTTTTTCATCATTCTATTAACAAAGCCACCTATTATGGTTAATGGATTTTTTATCTCATGTGCTACTCTTGCAGTCATTTCACCAATAGCTGCAAGTTTTTCTCTACGCGCAATTTCTTTTTCCATTTTATATGTTTCTGTAACTTCATCGAAAGTAACTATAACTCCTTCTATTACATCTAAATCTCTATTCCATAACGGTGCTAATTGTATATCAAAAACTTTTTCTTCATATCCCTGTTGAATTATATATTTTGGCATCTTCATTTCTTCTCTTGTGAAAAATATACTTTCTATAGAATTTATGACATCTATACCTAACTTTTCTTTTAATATTTCTGTGCTTTCACCAACTATTTGCTCTCTACTTTTATCAAAAAATAATTCTGCTTTCTTGTTCCATTCTAATATTTTTCCTTTTCTATCTATTACTATCACAGCCACTGCTAAATTTTGCAAAATATTTTCATTAAATCGTCTGTAGAAATCTATCAAATTTTTTTGTTCTTCAAGAGATTTTGTTTTTTCTTTTAATTCTTCATAATTTTCAATTGTTTCAATAGAAAGTCCTATACTATCTTGAAATAATCTGAGAATTTCTATATCAACAGATGTTATCTCTTTTCCAGTAAATTTATTATCTGCTATAACAACACCCTTTGTTTCCCATTTGCCCGTAATTGGTATTATTACAAATTCATCGTATTTTATAAGTTCATATAAGTATTGAAGTTCATCACTTTTTAACTTTATCATTTGTGGAACCACATGAATTATATGTTTTTTCGTAACAGCTCTTTCCAGAATAGTTTGACCTTTGTATACAATAAGTTTATTTCTTACACTTTGAGTTAATTTATTATTAGATGGAAGTTGTATCGCTTCTTCTCTTAAATATTGAACAATATCTCCATATCTTAATGCTCTTTTATTAGCTTCTTTCCAAATATTTTCAACATTTTCATCATCAGACGGACCAACCCAAATTTTCGGAACCAAGACACCTCTTGTTCTATCTCTTTCTAAATATAAAGCTCTATTAAATTTCAATCCTCTAACACTTGTTAGCCCCATTAACATTATTTTTATTGCATTTATTTTATCAAAAGTCGATCTCACTGCTTGACTGATTTTATGTAATGAATTTAATTTATCAAGATGTTCTCTCTGGATTTTAATTAAATTTTCATGATTTTTCTTTAATGTGATTAATTTTTCTATTTCATCTTTTAATTTGTCATATAAATATATTCTGCTAAGAGCCAACCCCAATCTTCGAGTTATATTCCGTAAAGAAGATAAATCAAAATTATCAAAATGCTTATATGGTCTAAACCCAAAACCTTCCTTTCTATTATATACACTAACTACTCCATATTCAACATTATCAATTGTTATTGGTGCATATAAAGCTGATAGAATTTCTGTTTGAAGAGGTACTTTAAATTTTTCAAATCTCTTTTTTCCAACAACTAAAAAAGGTTTTTTATTTTTTTTACATAGTCCTTCAAGAGAGTCTTCCTCGTTTAATATATTTTTAGATATTTCATTACTTGAAAATCCTAAACTTTCTTTTAAAATTAATTTATTCCCTTCAATTTTCCATAACAAAACACCTTGAGCATGTAACATATTTTTAATTGTTTCTATAATCTTTCTCACCAAAATATTTTCATCTAATATATTTTCAAACAAATCTGTTATTTCTTCAATATATTCAAGCCTGTCTCTTGTTTCTTCTAACACAAGAAATTCCATAGTTAGTTTTAAAATAATCCCATAACTTTCTGTTTCATCTATAAATTTTTTTAGTTCTTTTTCATCAAATTTATTTGGTAATCCAAATGCTCCTATTAAAGAATTATTTAATACAATTGGTATTAAATAAAGTTCGTTTGTATTTAAACATTTTAATTCTTCAAAATCTTCAACTGTCATTTTATAGATTTCTTTATTAAATAAATTTTCATATAATCCTTTGTTATCGGAAAAATAAATCTTAAATTTTTCCACCGCTTCACATTTTTTTGAAGCACCCAATAATTTAAGTAAATCTCTTGGTGGCTCGTGAACAAATATGAATATATCCCTTTTAAATGTTTTTGATAAATTTTTAGCAGTTTCATTTAAAATTGTTTTTAATAATTTAGATGGGTTTTCATTAGAAAAATTTTTTAATAAATCACTTAGCATCTAATCACTCCTTAAATATTTCCCTCAAATCACACAATACATGCTCTACATGCGTACCATGCCAATAGATTTTTTGACATTTTTCACAATATGAATACTCATCACACGTCCTGTACACATGATCAGGTATAATGTCTTTATAATTTTCTTTTTTAACCTTTACAAGTTGCGAATTACAAATAATACATCTCGAAAATATCTTTAAATTAATCAGTTTTAAATTCAACTTTTTTACTACAAACCTCAATTGTGCTCTCCATAAATCTGACTTTATAAATAAAATATCATATTTTTCTTTTAATTTCTCATAAAATTTCCTATTTCTGGTTAAAACTATACAATTACTGTTTTTGGAAATAAAAATTTCCAATTCTTCATATGTTATATTATTAAAATACATTGCATTAAATCCTAAAATTCTAATCTTTTGGGCTAACTTACCCAAAGTTGCATCTAGGATAAAACAAAATTCATTCATAATAATATTATACTATAAAAATTCGAAATTTTTAACAATAATACTCAGAAATTAAAATTATTTTGATATAATTAGTTTTAACAAACAAGAAAGGAGATTTAAAATGATAAAAGAAATATTATTAATTTCCCTGGGCACCTTTATCAATGCAATAGGGTGGACTATATTTTTAATTCCATGGAAGATTGTTGGCGGAGGATTAAGTGGTGTAGGTACCATGATATATTATGTGACAGGAATCCCCGTTGGAATTAGTTATTTATTAATGAACATTATTCTCCTTTTTATTGCAATGAAAATTATCGAAAAATCTTTTGGCTTTAAAACCATATATGGTATACTCAGTTCATCTTTATTTATTACACTCTTGCAAAATTATTTCCATTCTCCTATTATTTATGATCAATTTTTATCTACTGTAATTGGCGGAATATTATTAGGAACAGGTATAGGTATTGTATTTTTAGCAGGTGGAAGTACTGGTGGAACAGAAATAATTGTAATGATAATTAACAAATATAGAAATGTAAGTCCTGGAAGAACTATGTTTTTATTTGATATAATTATTATTGGAAGTTCAATTTTTATTTTTGGCTCTTTTGAAAAAATTATATATAGCTATGTGACAATGGCAATAGCGGGATATGCTACTGATTTAGTATTAGAAGGGAGAAAATCTTCTGTTCAATTATTTATTTTTTCAGAGGCTTATGGATATATTGCTGATGAAATTACTAACACCCTTGGGAGAGGCGTTACTGTATTTCAAGGAACTGGATGGTATACAAAAGAAAATAAAAATGTTATTCTAACAATAATAAAAAGAAAAGAATTACCTGTTGTGTTAAAAATTATCAAAAAATATGATAAAAAAGCTTTTATCTCAATGTCTTCTGTTGTTGGCGTATTTGGACAGGGATTTGAGCAATTAAGAATATAAACCTTTTGCTAATTAATAAAATTATAGTATAATAGAGGAGGAATTGCTGTGTATGATTTTGTTGTAATAAAATATAGTGAAATTGGTACAAAGGGTAAAAACAGAAGAATTTTTGAAAGTAAATTAATGAACAATATTGTTCTTCAACTAAATCACAAAGTAAGCGCAAAAAAAATCTATGGAAGAATTATTGTTACACCAAAAGAAAATGAAAAAATTGATGAAAGTTTATTAAACTCTTTAAAAAAAGTTTTTGGTATTAAGTCAATATCCCCAGCTATTCAAGTAAAAAAAGATTATGAAGATATAAAAAATAAAATCATATGGTTATTGAAAGAGAAAAAGATTGAGCGAGGAACATTTAAAATAGTCGCAAGGCGTACAGATAAAACTTTTCCTATCAGAAGTTTTGACTTAAACAAAAACTTAGGAGCAGATATTCTTAATGAATTTTCTGAATTAAAGGTTGATGTACATAAACCAAATTATTTAATACGTGTTGAAATAAGACAGGAATTATCTTTTATTTATTTTGAAAATATAGAATGCTTTGCCGGATATCCTGTTGGTGCAGGTGGAAAAGCTAGTATAATGTTATCTGGTGGAATTGATAGTCCTGTTGCAGCATGGACAATGATGAAACGTGGTTTAAAATTAAATGCTATATCTTTTTATAGCCCACCAAGTAATAATGAAAAAACAATAACAAAATTATTGGAGTTGAGTAAAAGATTAAGTGAATTTTATCCTTTTAATTTTTACCATTATATAATCCCTTTCACAAATGTTCAATTAGCTATTAAAAATTTAAAAGCAGAGAGTTACTCATTAATTTTACAAAGAAGATCTATGTTGAGAATTGCTTCTGTATTAGCAAAACATACAAAAAGCACCGCATTAATAACAGGCGAAAATCTTGGTCAAGTTGCTTCACAAACTTTGGAAAATATGATCAGTATTTCCAAAGCTACTGATATGCTGATTTTAAGACCTTTAATAGGTTATGAAAAATTGGAAATTGTAAAAAAAGCTCAAGAAATAGGCACTTATGATATATCTATTTGGCCTTATAAAGATAGTTGCGTTGCTTTTCTACCAAAAAGCCCTGCAACTAAATCTTTCCCAAACAAGATGAAAAAATTAGAAACAAAAATTGAAAATTTTTCTGAATTGGAATTAGATGCATTAAACAATAGCTTAGTTTATGTAATAAAAAATGGGAAAATTATTGAAAATTATATTTTTTCAGAGAAAGAGGTAATAGACTATGAATAAATTTACACTCTTATTAAAAAGATTACTCTTAACCATATGGTTTTATGTTGGTTTTTTTGGATATGTTGTTATATATGGATCTTTAGTTCTTTTTATTTCAAAAATAATAAAATTATTTTCGAATGAAGAAAAAGCTAATTACTATTTAAGAAATGTTGTCTCCAATTTTGGAATGAGAGCTTTTAAATTAATGGGAATAAAGGTCGATGTGGAAAAAGAATTTGATTTAAACACTTTAGAAAACGAATCTTACATTATTGTAGCTAATCATCAAAGTCTATTGGACATTCCTTTAATCATTGGTTACGTTCACCCCGTAGGTTTTATTGCAAAAAAAGAATTAGAAAAAGCACCTATAATATCATCTTATATAAAAGCTTTAGGTTCTGTTTTCATTGATAGAAAAAACTCATCTCAAGCTGCAAGAGCACTTAGAGAGTTAAAAAAGAAACTTGCTGAAGGAAAAAAGCTTGCTCTCTTTCCAGAAGGCACTCGAACATTAGATGGAAAGGTAAAACCATTCAAAAGAGGATCTTTAATGATTCCTTATAGATATGGTATTAAAATTGTTCCAGTTTCTATCAATGGTACATATCAAATAATAAAAAAGAATGATTATTATTTAACTCCACATAATGTGAAAGTAAAAATTTTCACCCCTGTTGATCCAAAAAAATTCGAAAATGAGGAAGAGTTAAGAACTTATATTTATAATTTATTAGCTTCAGAAGTTAATGAAAAATAAGGAAGTGATTACATGTTTAAAAAAGTTGATGTTATTACTATGGGGCTTGATAAAGTTTCGAACTCTCCCGTTGTTTTTTTAAGAATCGAGCACACAAATATAGGACTCCCAATATGGATAGGAGCTTGCGAGGCAACATACTTAGCTTTAGCTATAAATGAACAGAAAACCCCACGTCCTTTAACTCATGATCTTTTATTAAATATATTAGAAAAAGAAGGATATTTTTTGAAAAAAATCGAAATAATCAATATGGAAAATGATATTTATTACTCTAATATCTTTTTAGAAAAAGAGGAAAATGAAATAATAATTGATTCAAGGCCTTCTGATGCATTAATACTAGCTATAAAATCAAAAATTCCTATATATGTAAAAGACAAATTAGTGATAGAAAATGGTATTGATATTTCTTTTATTCCTATCGATGAACACAAAAATGAAGATGAAGAAAACAAAAGAAGAGAATTTAAAGAATTTCTTGAAAATTTTGATATCGATACAATTAAAAAGCATTTTTTTGACGAAGGGAATGAGGATAGTGAAAATAAATGACTTTAAAAAATTTTTTGACGAAAAGGCTAATGAATTTTTAAATCATTTAGATCTAACAGATATATTAAAAGAATCTTTTATATATTCTTTTTTTTCTGGTGGAAAAAGATTACGCCCCTGGATAATTTATAATATTGGACGATATTATAATATAGACATTGAAAAACTTTTAAAAATAGGATTCGCAGCAGAAATTATGCATACCGCTTCATTAATACATGATGATTTACCGGCAATAGACAACAGTAATTTCAGACGAGGTAATGAATCTAATCACAAAAAATTCGGAGAATGGCGAGCCATCTTAGCTGGTGATCTTGGATTTATTTTGCCCTTTAAAATTTTCTCCACTTTTAACAAAGATGAAGCTTATGCATTAAATAATTTTTTCGCCAATACGACTTTAAAACTTATTGAAGGCGAAACTATAGATATAGCTTTAGAAAAAAAAATTATTTCTCCCACAAAAGAAAAAATAGAAGATATGTATATCAAGAAAACATCTGCTTTGTTCGAATTTTCTTTTGCGTGTTCTTCGCTTTTAATAAATAATAACAGGGATTTTGAAGAATTAAAAAAAGCTGGAAAAAATTTCGGTATTGCTTTTCAAATCTATGATGATATAAAGGATAAATACGGTAATTTTAATGATATTGGAAAAGATCTAAATAATGATGAAAATAAATATACATTTTTAAAGATATTCCCCATTGAAGAAGCTAAATATTATGCTGATATATTGTTTGATGAAACCCTATTAATTCTTTCAAAATTAAAATTTAATGATTTTATTGAAGAATTAAAAAAGATAAAAGTTTTAATTGAAAGGAAATAATAATGGCTAAAAAAGAAAAAATTCCTCAAAAAGAATCCGAGAAAAAAAAGAAATTCGATTTTGGCAAATTGTTTGGTATTTTTGGTAAATTCAAATTCAGAAAATTAAATATTAAAAAATTTATCAGTGATTTAAAAGAATTCAAGCAACTGGAAAAAAAGAAAAAATTAATGTTGCTTGGGATGATTTTGCTTTTTGTTTTAATAATATTATTATCTATTATATTTATTCCACGATTTACTACAAGTAAGTTAAAAATAGAAAACGAAGCTAAATCTGCTTCAATATCGAATTTGTTTTTATATATTCCACCTGATGCGTTCCAATATAAAAAAAACTTTACAATTAGAGCTTTAAAAGAAAACTCCGCCGTATATCAAAATTTAAAAACTTTAGGCAACTTTTATGGACCTATATACGAAATAATCCCTGATGACAATAAAGAAGAATCTTCTTTAAAACCTATAAAAATAAAATATAAAATTCCTATGAATCTTTATTATGGTGATAATTTTAATAATTTTTCCATTGTATATGCTTCAGATGATGATCCACCTATAATAAAAAAACTTTCTGGTTGTGAAATATTTAAAGATGAATCCTTAGGAACATATGTTGTGCAAGCAAATACTTTTCACTTTTCAAAATTCGGACTGTATGTTGATCCAACACCCAAGGAAGCTTCTTTTGGTTTAAAAACATTAATTGAAAAACCTTCTTCATTAGAACCTGATTTAATTTTGGTTCAGGGTATAGATAATAATTTTCTTGGATTTGTTCCAAATACCCAAACCATTAATAATTTATATGGTGAAAATGTTTGGAGTTTATATTTTCCAAATAGAACGATTTGGTATTATAAATATCCACTATTAGAAACAAAACCTAAAAGCTATATGGATGCCTTTTTTGGTTATTTTATAAGAACAGGATCTAATAGCTATCTTGAATTTGAAGCTGAAAGATTTGCTTTAGAATTAAAAACAAAACATAATAAACAATTCGATATAATTACTCAAGGTATTGGTAGTTTAATCGTTAGATATGCATTAGAGAAACATCCAGAAATTAAAAACGTAAGAAGCATCAGTATGTTTTCACCTCCTAATAAAGGCATAAACACAGTTAATCCAATATATTATAATTATATATAAAAAAAGCCCTGAAATTATAGAATTAACCTATGGGTTAAATAAAGAAGAATACAATTCTTTATTTCTAAATATTTCTTCAAAGATGGAATTAATTTCTTCGTATTATAAAGAACTTTTACCTGATTCGGAATTTATAAAAAAAATAAATTCTTTAGATCGAAGAAATGATATTAAATATTATATATACACAGGTACTAAACCAGATATAAAAGTTCATATTAAAAATACAAAATTAGCAACATTTTACCCAGAATTTATCAATGGAATGGGTGATGGTTTAGTAACTGTTGACAGTGCAAAATTAAATGGCGTTGAATTTTATACATTTGATCTTCCCTATAATAAATTATATTCTAACAATGATGTTCTCAAAATATTACAAAAAAATCTTTCTGAAGGCATCCAAAAAGTAAATATACCAAATATTACTGATGATGTATTTCCTGAAACCAAAAAAGAAGTTCTTGAAAAAACTGTAAAAGAAGAACTAAAAAAAGAAAAAATTTCAAAAATTTATGAAAAACCACAAAATTATAAAAAGAAAAATTTACTAAAATATACTGAACAACTACTATATTTAGAAAATATAAATTATGGGAAAATATTTAATTTATCGGGAAATATTTTAATTAGCACAAATAAGGGTATATACGATCTTGATGGTAAAAATATTTTAAAGAAAAATATTTTAGGAAGTTTAGAATATAAAAATAGACTTTATATAACTACAAATGATGGTGTTTATGCTATTGATAATAGTTCATACGAGTTTATAAAAATAAAAAATATAGATTTTGATATCCATGATAATGTTTTTTACTTGCCAGAAATAAGAAAATATATATATGTTGACTATAAAAATGGTCTGGCAACTGTATTCGAGAATAAAAAAATAATAGCTGATAAAACTATGTTTATTTCACTAAAAGTTTTGAATAATGACTTTTATATGATTTTAGGAAATAAAATATTAAAGAGAAAAAATAACAAATGGGAAACAATTGTAACAAAAACAGGTCTTGAAGATATTTTAAAGAAAAATATAGGTTACTTTACAGATTATTATTCTCGAGCATATTATTTATATATTTTAACTTCAGATTATAAACTATTGGTTTTTGATACTAAAAACAAAAAGCTGCAAATTTTAGGAGATAGTGATGTAGGAAAATTTAAAATGTTAGAAAACAACAATAAATTATGGATTTTTGATAAAAATTATGCAACCTATATTGATTTAAAAAATAAAATATTCCCTGGCGAATATCAAGCCTTTAATGATTTCAATATTATTGATATCATTGATTACAAAACAGATTCTTTTTTAACTTTAATAAAAAAAGATAGGGGATTTGAATTATGGATAGTACAATACTAAAAAAAATGTTTTTTATATATTTCTTACTATTTATAATATTAGGATTTACTCAAACACTCCTTGATCGAGCAGAAATATATTATTTTAATGGGAAAAGCGCTTTTCAAACTGGTGAATATAAAAGCGCTGAGAGGTTTTTTGAAGAAGCTTTAAAACTCACTGCTCAAATTGAAACTAAATATCCCGACATTAGGTACATGTTAGGATGGACAAAATTTTATCTAAAAAAATACGATGAAGCTCAAAAATATTTAAAATATTATGATGATCCAAAAACATTGCTTGCATTAAAAAGTATGTCAGAAGGAAATATACAAGAAGAATTGCATTTTAAATCATTAAAATTAAAATCCTCTTTTCCTGCTACAGAAGCAACTACAAATAACAATATGAAAATTGGATTATTCTATTATTTTCTTGTTGCTTTTGTTATTCTATTTATAGTGGCTACTATGGGATTTTTAACATATTTCTTTGTTTTAAAAAGATATTCTTTTAGTAATAAAACTGAAAGAATCAAAAATATTGAAGAAAGTGAATATATTGAAGAAGAAGAAGAAGAATCAATACCTGTGGAAGAAATATTAGAAGTAAAAATTGATGAACTGGAAGAATTATGGGAAGAATATGAAAAAATGAAAAAAAAGATGGATATTGATGAAGTTGAATCTACTGAAGTTCCTGGAATTATCGAACAACAAACATCTCAAACACTCGAAACTAATCTCGAAGAATTAAATGTAGATGAATTATTGAATGAAGAGGTACTTGAAGAACAACCTACACCTATAAATAATGAACAAATTGAAAAAACAGAAGAAAATAAAGAGAAAGAAGAAGAAAATAAAAATATCAACTTAGATATTGATGATGTATTAGAAGTTGAAGAAAATAATAAAGAAACCTCTGAAAAACCAGAAGAAAATGTTGAAGCTGAGAATATTGAAGCTTTTATAGAAAAAGATAAAATGGAAAATTTAGACAATATTGAAACTATCAAACCTCCAATTGATGTTATTACAAAATATAATAAAATTATGTCAGAACCTGAAGGTAGTATTATTGTATCAAACATTAAAGGATTAGATTCTCTTGAAAAACTTGATGAAGAAGTTATAAAGAAAGGGGGGCAATTCACAAAAGGAGATTTGCATAATATCTTTAAAGAAATTTTTGCAGAAAAAAATAGAGGTTCATTGATGATCGAATAATGGAGCGGGCAACGGGACTCGAACCCGCGACCCTCAGCTTGGGAAGCTGATGCTCTACCAACTGAGCTACACCCGCATTCCAATGAAGTATTATATCATTTTTTAAAACTTTTTTCAAGGGGGTTATTATGAAAGATAAATTATTTAAACGTACTTTAATAGTGTCTATATTTTTAACAGCTATTATATTAATCTTTTTTTTACCTTTGGTTTTTTCTGGGAAATTAATACTTAATCCTATATTAATAACATTAGGACCTTTGGAAATTAGATGGTATGGTTTATTAATTGCTTCAGGAATATTTATAAGTTTTTATTTAGCGAATGATACAGCAAAAAAATGGGGAATTTCAGAAGATGATCTGTCTAATGCCGTTGTTATTGGGATTTTCTTTTCTATTATTGGCGCAAGGCTTTACTATGTAGTGTTTAATTGGGATATTTATTCAAAAATGCCTTCAGAAATTTATAAAATATGGCATGGCGGAATGGCTATACATGGCGGAATTCTAGGAGCTTTGCTATCTGTATTTCTTTATACCAAATTAAAGAAAAATGTAACCTTTAATTTTTTAACTGGATTAGATTTATTAGCACATGTTTTACCTTTAGGACAGGCTATTGGAAGATGGGGAAATTTTGTCAATTACGAAGCCTATGGTGCTCCAACAGAATTACCGTGGAAAATGTTTGTGCCAAAACCATATAGAATGCCAGGATACGAAAAATTTGAATATTTTCATCCAACATTCTTATATGAATCTTTGTGGAATTTAGGTATATTTTTATTCCTCTTTTACTATGCCAGAAATAGAAAAAAATTCGATGGAGAGATAATTTCTCTATACTTGATATTATATTCATCTGGGAGAGCCTGGATTGAATTATTGAGAACAGATTCTTTAATGTTCTTGGGAATGAAAGTTGCTGTATTAATAAGTATCTTATTTATAATTATTGGAATATTTATGTATTTTATTTTAAAAAAGAAAACAAATAATTCAAAAGGAGGAATATTATGAAAAAAGCTTATGTAGGAAAGGCTATGGATATTGAACCTATAACATATGATGATGGAATAAATGTGAAAAAGGCCCATAAAAGAGTTTTAATAGGAAATAAATTGGGCGCTCCTAATTTTGTCATGAGACTATTTACATTAGAAAAAAATGGTTTTTCACCAAAGCATACTCACGATTGGGAACATGAAGTTTTTGTTCTAAAAGGAAAATTAGAAGTATTTAATGGTGAGGAATATGTAGTAGCTGAAGAAGGAGATTTTGTATTTGTTCCACCAAATGTCGAACATCAATTTAAAAATATAAATGATGGAGAAAGCCAATTTATTTGTGTAATTCCAAAAAGTGGAGGCGAATAATAATTGAGATTAATAGATACACATTGTCATTTAAGTTTAATTGATGATAAAGAAGAAATCATAAAATCTTTTGAAATTAATAACATTGAATTTGTAATAGAAGTTGGGATAAATGTTGAAAACTCATTTAAAACTGTAGAATTAGCTAATGAACATGAAAATATATTTTGTTCTGTAGGTATTCATCCAAATGATTCAAAAAATCTAACAAACAAGGATTATGATAGTATCTATGTGTTAGCAAATAACAAAAAGGTTGTAGCAATCGGTGAAATAGGTTTAGATTATTATAGAGAATATACTACAAAAAAAGAACAATTTGCATCATTTTCAAACCAACTTCAAATTGCTAAAGAAAATGAATTACCTGTTATTTTACATATTAGAGATGCATATGATGATGCTTTTAATTTATTGATAAATGAGGGTATCCCAGAAAACACCGGTGTTGTCCATTGTTTTTCTTCTAATTGGAAAACAGCAAAAAAATTTTTAGATTTGGGATTTTATATAGGAATTGATGGACCGATAACCTTTAAAAATAATCACACATTAATTGAAGTTGTAAAAAATACGCCGGTTGAATACATTTTACCAGAAACAGATTCACCATTTCTAACACCTGTTCCTTTTAGAGGAAAAAAGAATAATCCAATTTATGTAAAATATATTATAGAAAAAATTGCTGAAATAAAGGGATTAAATAAAGATAACGTATCAGAAATTTTATCAAATAATGCTAAAAAACTTTTTAAACTGTAAAACCTCCCAAAAGGGAGGTTTTTATGATATAATTTTCATATAGCTTATTTAAAGGGGGACATTATGAAAGTATTAAAAAAACAAAGAAATAAAATCTACACTATAAGTCTTATTGGTGAGTTTACATTATATGATATTCACGATTTTAATAGTGAATTATCTGATGTTTTACCTAAAAAAGATATATCTACCATAATTATCGATTTTTCTAATCTAATGGCAATAGATAGTACAGGAATAGGTCAATTGATAGCCTTGCAAAAAAAATTAAATGAGAATGGAAAAAACTTAATCCTAATAAATATGGATGAAAAAATCCAAAAATTATTTGCTTTATTGAAACTTCAGGAAGTATTCACCATACAAAAATAAGAGGAGGAAATTTATGAAAATATTAATTTTTTATGCTGCTATATTAATAGCTGTTTTAGGAGTATTTTTTTCGAATATTCCAATATTGCCTATTATATTGGAAGCTTTAGCTGCCATTGTATTTTCTATGAATTTCGAAAAAGGAAAATGGCTATATTTAATCTTATTTTTCTCTGTTTTTATTCTTATAATAACTAATTATATGCCTTCTTTTGAATTTTTATTAACAATAAAATAATGGGGTGAAACAATGATAAAAACGTTAAAGTTTGTATTTGAAAAAGAATTTAGACAAAAATCATATTATTTAATAGTTATTTCTATTTTACTTTTTTTACCTAATGATTTAGGAAATTTATTTGCTGTATTATTTGCATCTACCTTATTTACTAGAGAAATGGAAAATAAATCTTTTTCTTTAATTTCAACACTTCCTATATCAAGATTTGAACTTTATCTATCATACTATATATTTGGTGCAAGTTTACTTCTTTTCTCAAAAAGCTTATATTATGGAATAACCAAAAATTCTGATTTAATTGGATTAATAGGCATTTTATTATTCTTTGCATTTTTTTATAGCTTAAGTGTATTATCTTCTTTAAAAGGACTTGGTGGAATTTATATTCCAATTTCCATCTGGTTAGTGGATTTATTCCTTAAATCGAATGACTTAATAAGAGATTATAGCTTAGTTACACAAAAAAACATATTTATAAATATAATTTCTTTATTCTTATTTTTCTCTGTAATGTTTATTTTTCACTTTTCTGATTCATCAAATTATACAAAGAATAAAAATAAAATATTTACCGTTATAAGTTTAATTTTTGTATTAATAATCGTTGCATGGCTTATAACAAATTCATTGAGGTGATTTTAAATGATTGAAGTTATTAATCTTGAAAAATCTTATGGACATAAACCCGCTTTAATAGATGTTAATCTAACGATTAATCCTGGCGATATTTATGTTTTAGTTGGTCCAAATGGTGCAGGAAAAACCACTACATTAAAATGTATATATGGAGACTTAAAACCCGATGAAGGGAAAATACTTGTTTTCGAAAAAAAATTAAATAAATTTAAAAAAAGAAATATTGCTGTATTACTTGAAGAACGTGTCACTTTTAAAGGTTTATTTCCATATGATTATGCTGAATTATGGAAAATATTATATCCAAATTGGAATGAAAAAAAATATAAAGAATTGATAATGGAATTTAATCTACCTATAAATAAACCTGTTCATACATATTCTTCCGGTATGAAAACATTATTTCATATTATTCTTATGTTTTCTTCACAACCAAAGGTATTAATTCTTGATGAACCTACACAAAATATCGATCCTGTTAAAAAAGATAAAATTCTCAAAATGTTAAAAGATTTCACCTCTAATGGTGAAAATATAGTGATTATGTCAACTCACCATATTGAAGAAGTGGAATTAATTGCTACAAGATTTGCTATAATTAATTCCGGAAAAACTACTTTTGAAGGTAATATTGAAAAGGCATTATCTGAACATAAAATTGTAAAACAAAGTGAAATGACGGAAGAAATGGAAATAATTACTCAATTAGATGATGGTATTTTAGTGAAAACTTCTGAAAAAATAGGAAGAAATCCAGATTTTAGAGAAGTTGTGTTAGGATATTTAAAAAAATAGACATGTTTTTTTTATATTTCTAATACCTTTATTATCTTTAATTTAAAGAGATTAAAGTGCAATTTGTAAAAAAATTGCACTTTTTTATTTTTACCTCTTGTAAATAATATATTTTTTATGTTATAATATGTTTATGATTTTTTATATCAAAAATCAAAAGTTACTAATTTTAAATTTTTATTTAACATTACTTAGAGGGAGGGATAGTATGAAAAAGTTGTTATTGGTCTTACTTTTAGCATTATCACTTGTAGCATTTTCATCAAAAGTTTTAGTTGTCGGAACAACTGACAAGATCAGAACATTGGACCCGGCAAAATGTTATGATTATTTTTCAAGTAATATTCTTCAAAATGTGTTGGTTGGCTTGGTAGATTATGAAGTGAACACTTCAAATCTCGTTCCAGCTTTAGCTGAGAAATGGGAGGTTTCTCCTGACGGATTGGTTTATACATTCTATTTAAGAAAAGATGCTAAATTTGAAGATGGAACTCCAATTGATGCTTCTGTAATGAAATATTCAATAGACAGAGCAATGAAATTAAACGGCGACCCTGCATTTTTATTAACAGACATTGTTAGCAGCACAAAAGTTGTTGATGATCATACTTTTCAGATTAAATTAAAATATCCATTCTCCGCATTTGTTTCTGTATTAGGATACACTGTAGCCTGGCCTGTAAATCCTAATCTTTATCCAGAAAATGGATTTTATGAAGGTGCTCCTTCTGCTTCTGGACCATATAAAATCACAGAATGGATTAGAGACGTAAGAATTGTTTTAGAAAAAAATGATAAATTTTATGGACCAGCACCAAAAACTGATAAAGTTGTTATTACTTTTTACGAAAGCGCAGCAACTTTAAGATTAGCTTTAGAAACTGGTCAAATTGATGTTGCATTTAGACATCTAGATCCAAGAGATATTAATGATCTTGAAGATAATCCTAATATTAACGTATTAAAAGGAAGCAGTCCTCAAATAAGATATCTTGTCTTAAATACCAAACAATCCCCATTCTCTGATCCATT
This sequence comes from Marinitoga hydrogenitolerans DSM 16785, assembly GCF_900129175.1. Taxonomy (NCBI): domain Bacteria; kingdom Thermotogati; phylum Thermotogota; class Thermotogae; order Petrotogales; family Petrotogaceae; genus Marinitoga; species Marinitoga hydrogenitolerans. Next base: position 16,613 of record NZ_FQUI01000016.1, on the reverse strand, counting down.
AGTGAGAAAAGCTATTATGTATGCTGTTGATAGACAAAGAATCGTTGATGATGTATTTGTTGGATTAGCTCAACCGTTGTATTCAATGGTTCCTATGGGAATGTGGAGTCATGAAGACGTATTCCCGAAAAGAAACTTAAGAGCAGCTAAGAGATTATTACAACAAGCAGGTTATTGGACAGATAAACCATTAACTATTGATTTATGGTATTCACCTACACATTATGGTACAACTGAAGCAGACGTTGCTCAAGTATTGAAAGAATCTTTAGAAGAAACTGGAATTATCAAAGTTAACATCAAATATGCTGAATGGTCTACATATGTTGACTATTTCTTAAATGGAACTATGGGTTTATTCTTATTAGGATGGTATCCTGATTATATTGATCCAGACGATTATTTATGGCCATTCTTAAGTACCAACGGCGCAAAATCAATGGGTAGTTTCTATGAAAACCCAATTACAGAATCTATAATGAAAGCTGCTAGAGTTTGTGTTGATCAAAATACAAGATCTGATCTTTATGAACAAGTTCAAAATCATTTAGTTGTTGATGTTCCTAATATTCCATTATGGCAGGGTGTTGCTGTTGTTGCATCTCAAAAGAATATAAAAGGTGTATTATTAGAGCCTACACAAATCTTCAGATATTATTTAATCGAAAAGAAATAATAATTTCCCCGCCGCATGGCGGGGTTTTTAAAAGAGGTGATGACTTTGTCCTTAAAAGATTATATACTCACACGTATTTTATTGGCTATACCTATGATGTTCATTTTATTAATTGTAATATTCTTTGTTCTTAGAATTATTCCAGGTGATCCTGTTTTAGCAATGTTGGGTGGAAAAGCTCCACAAGAGGTTATAGAACAAAAACGTCATGAATTAGGTTTAGATAAACCTATTATTGCACAATTTTTTGATTATGTTGGTAAATTATTAAAGGGTGATCTTGGTACATCCACCCTTACATCAAGACCCGTATGGAATGAAATAATAGATAGATTTCCTGCAACTGTAGAATTAACCTTATTCGCTTTTATTATCGCCGTTTTAATTGGAATTTTTTGGGGTAGTGCAGCAGCGGCGCACAGAGATGGAATTATAGACGTCTCTGCAAGAGTTTATGCAGTGTTTATTTACGCCATACCTGTTTTTTGGTTTGGTTTAATGATGCAATATTATTTTGGAATGATACTAAGATGGCTACCTGTTGCTGGTAGATTATCTCCTATCGTTTCGTTAGATACAAAAACAGGATTTTTTTTATTTGATGCTTTAATTTCAGGAAATTGGGAGGCATTTATTGATGTCTTAAAACACTTACTAATGCCTGGCATTACTCTTGGTTTAGTTATTTCAAGTATATTTTTAAGAATGGTTAGAAACAATACAATATTAATGTTATCTCAAGATTTTTCTACTGCTGCAAGAGCACGTGGGATTAGTGAAAAAAGAGTATTGTATAAACATGCTTTAAGAAATGCTATGGTTCCTATTTTGACAGTTATGGGACTTCAATTGGCTATTTTATTAGCTGGTGCCGTCTTAACCGAAACAACATTTTCTTGGCCTGGTCTTGGAAGTTATCTAGTTATGAAAATTAGATATAGGGATTTTCCAGCTATTCAGGGAACTATTGTCTTTTTTGCATTTTTTGTAATTATTATTAGTATTGTTATTGATATAATAAATGCTCTAATTGATCCAAGAGTTAGATATTGAGGTGATAAAATGGAAGAAAAATTTTTTTCACATAAAATCGGATTGTTTTTTAAAGAACTTTTTAAAACTGGAACAGGTTGGATAACCTTTGCAGGTGCAATGATTTTATTATTTTATATACTAATGGCTATTTTCGCTCCACAATTAGCCCCTTATAATCCTATACAAAGGGTTGGTAGAGCTTTAAGCGCACCAAATAGTCAATTTATTTTTGGAACAGATAATCTTGGAAGAGATGTTTTTAGCAGAATATTATATGGCTCCAGAATTGCTTTATCTATAGCTTTTATTTCTGTCGGTTTTGCATCTGCATTTGGAATTCCTTTAGGACTATTATCAGGGTATATAGGTGGTCCTTTAGATAGAATTCTAACATTAATAATGGATGCAATATATTCTTTTCCTGGATTAATATTAGCTATTGCAATAGCTGCTGTTTTAGGACCTGGCATGGTTAATATTGCTTTATCTATAGCTGTTGTTTATACTCCAACATATTTTAGAGTTATAAGGAATCAGGTTTCTAGTATTAAAAATGAACTTTATGTTGAAGGTGCCAGAGCTATTGGAGCAAAAAATTGGGAAATATTGTTTAAATATATTTTACCAAACGTGTTACCTTCTGTTGTTGTTGTTTTATCAATGAATTTAGCTGACGCAATTATGACCGAAGCAGGATTAAGCTTTTTAGGTCTCGGTATTGCTCCTCCAACACCAGACTGGGGGTATGATTTAAGTAATGGTCAGAGATTTGTTTTATCAAGAGCATGGTGGGGTATATTATATCCTGGAATGGCTATAATAACCATTGTTTTAGGATTTTCTTTGTTTAGCGAAGGCCTTAATGAACTATTGAATCCTACCATTCGTGAAAGAAGGTGAGTTTTTTGATATTACAAATAAAAAATTTAAATATTAATTATGAAGTAAGGAATGGATTTGTTAATGCTGTTCAAGATGTCAATATAACTTTATCAGAAAATGAAACATTAGGGTTAGTAGGAGAATCTGGATGTGGAAAATCTACATTGGGAAAATCCTTATTGAAAATTTTACCTAAGAATGCAAAAATTGATGGTGAGATACTTTTTAAAAATAAAAATATTGCAAAATACAATGAGAAAGAAATGAGAAAAATTAGAGGAAAACATATCTCTATGATTTTCCAAGACCCAATGACGTCATTAAATCCTATAATGAAGGTAAAAGATTTGTTTTTGGAAACAATAAAATCTCATTATCCTGATATACCTGAAGAAGAAGCACTCGAGATGTCTGGTAAAATATTATCAGATGTTGGTATAGACCCAATACGTATGAACGAATATTCTTTTCAATTTTCTGGTGGAATGAGGCAAAGAGTTATGATAGCTTTATCTCTTGTTTTGAAACCGGAAATTGTAATTGCAGATGAACCAACTACATCATTAGATGTTATTGTACAGGCCCAAATAATGACAGTATTAAAAAAATTAAAAGATGAACATAGAATGTCTATGATTTTAATTACTCATGATTTAGGTGTTGTTGCTGAATTAGCTGATAGAATAGGTGTTATGTATGCTGGACATTTAGTTGAACTATCAACTGCAGAAAAAATATATTATGAACCAAAACATCCTTATACTCAAGCATTATTAAAATCTATACCTAATACTAATATTGAAGACAGAGAGTTACGATATATTCCTGGAGATTTGCCAAATCTAGTAAAACCTCCAAAAGGGTGCAGATTTGCATCTAGATGTCCTTATGCAAAAAGTATATGCCATGAACAAATTCCTCCAGATTTTGAAGTTGAAGGTACAAAGGTAAAATGCTGGCTATATGAGAAGGTGAAAGTATGAATCAAAATTTAATCGAAGTAAAAAATTTAAAAAAATATTTTCCATTGAAAAGAACTATAACAGAATTTTTAACAAGGAAAGAACAAAAATTCGTAAAGGCTGTTGATGATATATCTTTTACAATAAAAAAAGGAGAAACGTTGGGACTAGTAGGTGAATCCGGTTCAGGAAAAACCACAACAGGGAGAATGGTCTTAAGATTATTAGAACCTACCTCTGGTACAATTAAAATTAATGATATAGATATAACTTCTTTAACTTCAGAAGAATTAAGAAAATTCAGAAAAAAGATACAAATTATTTTCCAAGATCCAATGGCAGCATTAAACCCATATATGAAAATTGGTGAAGCAATTCGTCATGCACTGAAAATACATAAAATAGGGGAAAATTATACAGAACAAAAACAAATAGTATATGATATTATGGAAAGGGTTAATTTAAAGCCGGCAGAACAATATTATAATAGATATCCACGTGATTTATCCGGTGGTCAAAGGCAAAGGGTGGTTATAGCAAGAGCACTCGTATTAAAACCAGAATTTATAGTCGCTGATGAAGCAATAGCAATGCTAGACGTTTCTGTAAGATCACAATTATTAAAATTAATGATTGATTTAAAAGAAGAATTTAATTTAACATATCTATTTATTACTCATGATTTAGCTACAACCAAATATATATGTGATAGAATAGCTGTTATGTATCTTGGAAAAATAGTTGAAATAGGAACATTTGAAGATATATATAGAAATCCTGCACATCCTTATACAAAAGCATTAATTTCAGCAGTTCCAGAACCAGATCCAAAATTAAAAAAACAAAAAATCATCCCACAAGGCGAAGTCCCTAATGCCGTTAATCCACCAAAAGGTTGTAGATTTCATCCAAGATGCCCATATGCAATGGATATATGTAAGATTGAAGAGCCACAAACAATAAAATTAGACGAACAACATGAAGTAAATTGCCATTTATTCAATAAAAAATAACACTAAAAACATATTTTAAAGAGGGGAAATTTTCCCCCTTTTCTTATGTAATATAACAAACTATGGAGAAGATATGAAAAAACTTATTAATTTACGAATACCATTAATACCTATACAATCTTATATTTATAAAAAATTTAGATAGATTTACGAATATGCTGACTAATTACACTTTTTTATTATTTCTCCATTAAATGCTATTAAAAACATTCCATTTTCAAACGGTTGAAAAGAATCATCTAATTTTTCTGATGATATTATAACCCCATTTTTTTCTGAATACCACATTGTATAATATTCTTTTTCTTTTTTATACTTGCAAAAAGCATAAAGTTTATCATTTTTAATCATTAAAAAATTAATTCCAGTATATTTATTTTTTTCAGAAAATAATTTTATTTTTCTTTTTAATTCATCTTCATTAGAAAAATCGTTGATGTATTTAAAATATTCAAAACTATCTGTACCAAAAACATTATTAATTTGATCCATATATATTGTTCCATTATGACAAAAGAAAGTATCTTTTATAAAATATGGGTGTAATTGAAGAAATGTTTTTTCTAATTTTGGTGAGGCTTTTCTTGAATGCATTATACCTATATATCCTTCTATGTTTATTCTTTTTTCATTATAAATTGGATTTATTGATTTATGAAATATAATTTCTTTATCATTATACTTTATCGCCATACCCCAACCATGTGAATGTGGTGATTCTATTCCACTTTTCGACATTTGTTTTAAATGTTCAAATAAAAAACTACTTTCTCTTATTTCATTAAACGAAAAACCTACCATCCTACACAATTTAATCCCTCCAAATTTATATTATTCAAACTTTCTTAAACAATCACATTTTAATTTTATATGTGTCGGATTTCTTTCAAGTTACAAAAATTAATATAATTTTACAGTTGACTTTTTATTTTAAAAAGTGTAAAATAAAAATAGAAAATTTGTATATACAAATATATAACATAACAAATTAGGAGAGATAATTATGGATAGTATAGATAGAAACAGTCCAATACCATTGTATTATCAGATCAAAGAACAACTAAAAAATTATATTGAATTGAACAAATTGCCAGCACATACACTATTACCAACTGAAGATGAACTTTCAAAAAAATATAGTGTGAGTAGATTAACTGTAAGGAATGCAATGAAAGAATTAATAAATGAAGGAATTATTTATAGAATTCAAGGAAAAGGAACATTTGTTTCAGAAAAAAAACTTATTACTGATTTGACATCTTTAAAGGGTTTTAATGATGAAATGGAAAGCATAGGTAAAAAAACAAAGGCGAAAGTCCTTTTCAATGGTTTTATATTACCTGATGCCAAAGTAGTGAAAATATTTAAATTAAAGAAAAATCAAAAAGTCTTACTTCTTTCAAGAATTAGATTTGAAGGTAATATTCCTCGAGCTATAGAAAATGCTTATCTTAATATATCTGCTTATCCTGAACTCATAGAAATAAAAGAAAAAGATATGTCAAATCTTTCCTTATATAAATTGTTAAAAGATAAATTTCAAATTTTCCCAACACATGCAAAAGAAGAAATTGAAATTATTCATGCAAATAAAAAAATCTCAAAAATTCTTAATATAAAAGAAAATGATTGTGTTTTATCTATCATACGTTTAACCAGCAGTCAGGATAATATTCCTTTTGAGTATGTTGAATCAAAATATAAAAAAGATAATTTTAAATTAAGGATTACATTAGAGGCGAAATGAGTATGAATAACAGTTTCAAATTAATTTTAATGGGGGTTATAACCATTACACAATTTATTAATAATATGTCTTTAAAAGAAAAAATAGGAGAATTATTCCTTTTTGGATTTGATGGAACAGAATATAATAATAAAATTCAAGAATTAATAGATTATGGTGCAAATAACTTTATTCTTTTTTCAAGAAACGTGAAAAATAAAAAACAGGTAAAGAAATTGATAAAAGATATAAAAGCACATACTAAAGAAATACCACCTTTTATTGCCATTGATCAAGAAGGAGGTATGGTAGCGAGAATTAGAGATATTTTCGTACCTCCTAATATGATGGTTTTAGGTGCATTAAATAATCCTGATTTAACTTATAAAGTTGGATATTTTTCTGGAAAATCATTAAAAGAATTAGGAATTAATATGAATTTTTCTCCAGTCTTAGATGTGAATTCAAATCCATATAATCCAATTATAGGTGTAAGATCTTTTTGGAATGATGAAAAGATAGTTGCTCAAAATGGAATTGATTATTTTAGAGGCCTATTAAACGGTGGAGTAATACCTGTAGGTAAACATTTCCCTGGTCACGGTGATACAGAAGTTGATTCACATAAAAATCTTCCTATTATAAATAAATCAAAAGAACAATATGAAAAAGAAGATATATATCCATTTAAGGAAGCTATAAAACATGGTATTCCAGCAATAATGACAGCTCATATACTTCTACCTTTTTGGGACAATAAACCTGCAACATTGTCAAAAAAAATTATATCCTATTTAAGAAATGATTTAAATTTTAAGGGTGTAATTATTAGTGATGATCTTTTAATGGGTGCAGTTGCAAAAGAGAAAGATGTTTGTGAAGTTGTAAAAGAGAGTTTATTAGCTGGAGTTAATATGTTTATTATCTGGAAAGATATTGATATTCAGAAAAAAGCAATTGATTATATAATGAATGAAGTAAAGAAAGGAAATATTAGTGAAGAAATAATAGATAATTCATTAGAAAAAATTATATCCTTAAAGTTAAAATATGCTAATATGGAATTTAAAGACCCAAATTTATCTGAAGAAGAATTAGAAAACAAAATTAGTAAAGGTATAGCTGTTTATAAAGGAAATTTTAGAATAGAAAAAAATAAAAAATATTTAATATTCTTCCCAACTTCATTAAATTATACTAGGGTTCAGGAAAGAGCCTATTTAAATGAATATATATCAAAATATTTTGATAAAAATAATATCGAATATAAAATTAAAAAATATAATATATCTTCATCACCATATAGATATAAAAATTACATAAAAAAAACTAAAGAATATGATGGCATAATATTTTTTACAATTGATGTTGTAATAAATAAGTATGTTTCTCAATTAGCAGATTTGGTAATTGAACAGAATAAAAATAATTTAATAGTTGCTATACAATCACCATACGATTACCTATTTTTAAAAAATAAAAACAATGTGAGTTCATATATTATGACATATGATTGGAATGAATATTTTGCGAAATCGCTTTTTGAATATTTATATAATAATAAAAAAATATTATTTGGAAATAGCATTTTAAAATGAGGGGGTATATTTTATGAAGAAGTTAACTATTTTACTTGTATTGGTATTGTTAGTAAGTTCATTTGTTCAAGCTAAAGTTACTTTAAAGTTCTGGAATTTTTGGTCTGATAACTGGATTGGTCCTATGATTGAAGATTTTATGAAAGAAAATCCTGATATTGAAGTTCAAATTGAACGTTTAACATGGTCCGACGGGTTTAATAAAATTGTTACAGCATTTGCGGCCGGAGATACACCAGATGTTCTTGAATTAGGTTCAACATGGGTATCACAATTTGCAGCTGATGGAGCATTAAAAGAAGTTGATGTTTCAGATATAGTAGATCAATACAATATGTGGGATCCTGTTATTTATAAAGGGAAATATTATGGATACCCATGGGTATTATCAACAAGAATTTTATTCTATAACAAAGATTTATTCAAAAAAGCCGGATTAGATCCAGAATTACCTCCACGAACCTGGAAAGAATTATATGACGCTGCAGAAAAAATATCATCCCTTGATGATGACATTTTCGGTTTTGGCATTAAAGTTGGAGGATATACAACATGGCAAACTTTCTTACCTTTTGCATGGTCGAATGGCGGAAACGTATTAAGTGATGATTGGAAAAAAGCTGCTGTAGATTCTGCTGAATTTATAAATGCTTTAAAATACGTTCAAAGTCTTACTCACTTCTCAATGATTGATTCTAATTTAAACGTAAGACAAGCATTTATGCAAGGAAAAGTTGGTATTATTCTAGATGATATTGGTAAGATAAAAACATTTGCTAAAGACGCTCCTGAGTTAAACTTTGGTTATTCCTTATTTGTAAGACCTGATAAATTATGGTCAAAACCTATTCAATTTGGTGGAGCAGAAGTTATTGTTATACCAGCAAATACTAAGTATCCAGAGGCTGCAGAAAAATTAGCAAGATATATAGTCTCTAAAAAAGCATCTATGGCTATATCTTCAAGAATTCCTACTCTTGTCCCAGCTGATAAAAGTGTTAAAGATGATGATTTTTATAAAAAACAAACAGGATTTGATGTCATAATTAAACAATTACAATTTACCAAAACACCACCAGCACATCCAAAATGGATAGATATTCAAGAAGTTTTAACTCAATATATTACAGAGGTTTATAACGGAACCATGAATGCTGAAATAGCTATGAAAGACGCTGCAGAAGAAATAAACATTATTTTAGAAGAATTTGAAGAAGAATATGGTGAATAATTTTATTAACTCTGGTGGGGTTCTCCCCACCTTTACCTGATTCATTATAAGATTTACAAAAAATTTTTAATACATAATAAAATTTTCTGTAAATCTTATAAATTTATAGAGCAATAGAGGTGGCAGAATGAAAAAAAGAAGTTTGAAAGAAAAATTAAAAATCCTTTTATTGATTTCACCGTGGTTAATCTCATTCTTGATATTTAAACTATATCCTATAATTTATTCATTTTATTTATCTTTTACAAGATATAATCCTATACGAAATAAACCTCCTATATTTGTCGGATTGAGAAACTATGAAAAAATACTAAATGATTCTATATTTGCAACAGCTTTAAAAAATACAGTTTTATTTGTTATAATAACAGTTCCTTTAACTACTATAATAGCATTATTTATAGCTAACCTATTAGTAAGTAATCTAAATATAAGAAAAAAACAGTTTTTTCAATCAAGTTATTTTATGCCTGTTGTAACTTCAATGGTAGTAATAGCTACTATTTTTTCTTTTTTATACTCTCCAAACGGTTATTTAACAGCACTTATAAAATTCCTTGGAGCGGATATAAAATTCGGAAGAGGAATACTCGCCGATCCTAAATATGCGTTATACGCAATAATGCTAATGGATGTTTGGGCAAGTTTTGGTTATTATACAATATTATTTTTAGCTGGTTTACAATCAATAGATGAACAAATATATGAAGCTGCTGCAATTGATGGAGCAAAAGGTTTTATATTATTCAGAAAAATCACTTTCCCTTTAATTTCTCCAATGCTTCTATTTGTATTGGTTATAAATACAATTCGTTCATTCCAAATATTCATTGAAGTATATGTTATGACACAGGGAGGACCTCTGAGATCAACTACAACAGTTGTTTACTATCTTTATGAAACTGGATTTCATAAAATGAAAATGGGTTATGCATCTGCAATGGCTTATGTGTTATTTTTAATTATTTTGTTCTTCACAATTATTCAAAAGCTCGTTGTTAGAGATAAGAGGTGATTTTATGATTATAAAAAAAGATTATAAATATAAGATTAAAAGAACCCTGGCATATATACTGCTGATATTTCTAGTTTTTACCACACTTTTTCCGTTATATATAATGCTTTCTACATCAGTAAAATCAGAAGGTAATATACTTCCAACATGGGATAGTTTAATACCAAAAAAAATAACTTTCCAAAATTATATTGATGTATGGAAAAGCTCTAATTTTAATAGATATTTCTTAAACAGCGTTATTGTAACTTTTTCTGTAACAATTTTAAATATAATTTTAGATTCTATTGTAGCCTTTGCGTTATCGAGAAAGAAATTTAAAGGAGCAAATCTAGTATTAATAATTATTTTAGGAACTATGATGATTCCACCTCAGGTTCTAATGATTCCTTTATTTATACTAATAAAAAAATTAGGGATGTATAACACGTATTGGGCACTTATTTTACCTTTTGCAGTTCAAGGTTTTGGAATATTTTTAATGAAACAATATTTTGATGGCTTACCAATGTCTTTAGATGAAGCTGCAAGAATTGATGGTGCAAGTGATCTCAATATATTATTTAAAATATTAATGCCTATTTCCAGACCAGCTATAGCTGTTCTGGGAATAAACACCTTTTTAACCACGTGGAACTCATTCCTATATCCTTTAATATTTACTAATACTGATAATATGAGAACATTACCAATAGGTATTGCATATTTTAATACACTTCATGGTGTAGATTATGTCCATCTAATGGCTGGATCAAGTATAGCCACAATACCTGTTATCATTGTATTTTTAGCTTTCCAGAAACAGATTATTTCAGGGCTTGTTGGAGGTGCTATTAAAGAATGAAAAAAATAATTATTAGTATATTATTAATTATAAACGTATTCATTTATGCAAATAACGATATAAACTCTATAATCGATAATTTTCACGGTTTTGTTGGGATTTATGCGAAAGAGTTTAACACCAATAAAATTTTAATTTCTACAAATGTCACTAAAAATTTTACACCAGCTTCTGTCACTAAATTATTTACATTATTCTCAGCATATGAAATTTTAGGCCTGGATTATACATATAAAACAAAATTTTATTATGAAAATGGAGATTTTGAAGTCAAAGGTAGTGGTGATCCAACTCTTTATCCAGCAGATTTACATAATATAATAAAAACACTTGTGGAAGAAAATAATATAACAGAAATAAACAACATTATAATAGATGATAGACTATTTGACAAAAAAGAATTCTTTGGAAAAGGCTGGATGTGGGATGATGCTAATCCATTCATAAACGCATTTACCATAAAAAATATTCGCCCTGGCAATTTATCTCCAGAAGATATTAATGAGTACATGTTTAATATTATAAAAAAATCATTTGAGGATCTTAATGTTAAAGTTAATGGTGAGCTAAAAATGAAATATATATCTTCTAAAAAAGTTCCGTTTTATATACATAAATCAAAAACTTTATATGAAATTTTACAGTATATGGTCAAAAATAGCGATAATGAAATTGCAGAACATATTTTTAGAACAGTTGGAACAAAGTTTCTAAAAAAAGGAACAATAAATAATTCTATAGCAGCTTTAATAAACCTTACAAAAAAACTTTTTAATTATGGTATAAATGATTTTACAATAGTAGATGGACCGGGATTATCAAGATATAACCTTGTTTCACCAGATTTAGTTGTTCAAATGTTAGAGTTTATGTATAAAAAATACGGTGATAAATTTTTAAACATTCTTTCATATTCAAAAGCCGATGGAACAATAAATGGAAGATTTAATTTCGACGTTTGGGCAAAAACAGGAACAATGACAGGTATTTCAGGTATAGCTGGTTTTTTGAAAAATAAAAATGGGAAAATTATAGTGTTTTCTTTATTTGAAAATAATTACTTAAAAGCAAAAGTAGATGCAAAGTCATTTGAAAATAGAATTTTAGAATTTTTATATAATTATTCAGAATAATTTTATATTGAAGGAGAGGTTTCTGTGAAAGAACTTTTAGAAAACATAAATGAAAAATTCGGAACTCCTGCATACGTATACTTTGAAGAAGAAATAGAAAAAAGGATAAATAAAATGTGGAATATATTTAAAGATATAAATTTAACTCCAACATTTGCTGTTAAAGCTAACAATAATCCAAATATTTTAAAACTTCTTAATAAATATGATTTTGGAGCAGATATTGTTACAATAGGTGAATATAAAGCTGCTGAATTAGCTGGAATTCCAAAAGAAAAAATCGTTTGGAATGGAAATGGAAAAAGTAAAGAAGAAATACAATTTTTAAATAAGAAAATAAAATACGTTAATATAGACTCTTTTGAAGAAATGCGATTCTGGCAAGAAAATAATAATGAAGAAATTGAATTTTTTTTAAGAGTTAATCCTGATATAAATGCTAAAACGCATCCACATATTTCTACTGGATTGAAAAAAAATAAATTTGGAATTCCTATTCATATGGTTGAAAAAGTATTAAAGAACTTTCCTGACAAAAGAATAAAAGGATTACACTTTCATATCGGATCTCAAATTACAGAAATAGAACCTTTTGTTAAAACATTTGAAATAGCCAAACAATTTTCTGAAAAATATAATTTTAGAAAAATAAATATCGGTGGCGGTTGGGGAATAAACTATGTTGGTAAAGAATTAGATTTAGATAAATATAAAAAAAAGGTAATTCCTTTATTAAAGAGATATGATGAAGTAATCTTAGAATTAGGAAGATTTATAATAGCTCCCGCGGGTATTTTATTATTAAAAGTCGTTCAAATCAAAGAAACTGAAAATAAAACATTTATAGTAACTAATGGTGGAATGAACGATTTAATAAGACCTGCTTTATACAATTCCTATCATGAACCTGTTTTTTTAAACCCAACAGAAAATAAAAAGTTGGCAGATATTGTAGGACCTTTATGCGAATCTGGAGATAAACTGGTATGGGATAAAATATTACCAATTCCAGAATTAAATTCTTTAATATATTTAAAAAACTCTGGTGCTTATGGTTATTCAATGTCAAATAATTATAATTCTGCTTTAAAACCCGCTGAAATACTTGTTACTAAAAATCATGAGACAAAATTAATAAGAAAAAGAGAAAGTTATGATGATTTATACAAAAATATAATTATTGATGGGTGAAAATATGGATAATTATAATTATGAAAAAATTAATTCTTTTGGTTTAAAAAGGAAAATTGGAGCTTTTGAAATATATGAACCATTTTTTAGAGATATAAAATTAAATGATTTTGGAAATGATATATGGAGATTAAAATTTTTATTTTCAAAATTGCTGTATTTCTCTGGAAAGGGTTCGAAATTCAAGATTGATCAAGTTGCTGATGAAAATTTTTTTAAAAGTATAAACGAATTCAAAAAAGATTGGAATATCGATGAAGGCAATATAGGTATTAAAACAATTAAAAAGATTTTAGATCTCACAAATGAAAATTTTATATTTTTAATTGAAGTTATATTACCAGATAATAGAGCAAAATTGGGAACTTTAAAATTATATAACATGGAAAGCAAATTACTATATTCATGTGGCGCAAGAGGACATGGTCAGCATGACATAGAAACTTCAATAAGCCAAAAAATGGTTAACGGCGATACACCAATAGGTATTTATTTGTCATCTTATGAATCTGGTATTTTAAAAAACGATCCTGAAAAATTTGGATATAATGGTGTTTTTAGATTATGGTATCCGTTATATGGATATGCAACTAATATATACAAAATAAACAGAGATGGGATATTAATACATGGTGGAACTGAAAAGAAAGAATTGAGAAAAACGCATGGTTGTATTGTAATTCATAATAATGATCAAAAAAATATTCAAAAAATAATGATAGAGAAAATAAAACATCCCTATCTTATGCCTACTTATTATATAGAATTTTATACAGGAATTGTAATGGTTAAAAGAACAACTTCAGAAAAAGATTAAATTAAAAATTATAGAAGGTGTATTTATGAATTATAAAAAAGAAATATGGAATAACGTTGATAGAATTATTAATTCCGGAATAAAAGAAAAAGTTTATCCTGGCGGAACTATATTAGTTGGAAATCCTGAAAACATCTTATATTCAAAATCATATGGGACCATTGACGAAAAGAAAAAAACAACATTAGATACCATTTATGATTTAGCCAGCTTAACCAAAGTTTTAGCAACAACAATTGCAATAATGAAACTATTATCAGAAGGATATTTTCATTTAAATGATACGTTAGAAAATTTTGGGTTCAAAGATGATAAAAAGGATATTACAATATTTAACTTATTAACTCATACATCTGGACTACCTGCATATAGCGAATTATGGAAGGATTATAATGGCAAAACGCTTTATAATAAAATTTTAGAAACAGATCCCGAAAATATGCCTGATCAAAAAATAGTTTATTCTTGTATAAATTTTATACTTCTTATGCACATAATAGAAAAAATAACAGAAAAAAAGTTTAATGATTACATTGAATCAATATACAGGGATTATGAAATAAAAAATCTTTTTTTCAAACCTTATGAAAAAATATCTTTAAAAATAGCTCCAACATCGATTCGTAATGGAAATAGATTAATAGGAAAACCTGATGATGAATTAGCCTATTACCTTGGAGGAATTAGTGGAAATGCTGGATTATTTGGGAATGCGAATGAAATATATACTCTTCTTTCACATTTAATAAAAGGAAAAATAATTCCAAAAAACTTTTTCAACTTATTTACAACTACAACTATTAATATAGATAATATAAAGAAGCATATTGGCTGGATGGCACCTAATCCTGGAAGTAGCGCTGGTGATATTTTAAATATGTATGATGACGCATACGGACATACTGGATTTACGGGAACTAGCATATGGGGATATAGAGATTTATTTGTTATTTTTCTTACTAATAGAACATATTACGAAAGATTTGGAAAAAATCTTAAAAAAATAAATAGAATAAGAATATTATTACATAATGTGATTTTTGGAGGACTATTATAATGTGGAATAACTTCTTTAATATTTTAAATAAAAAAGAAAGAATAATTTTAGGTTTAATGTCTGGAACTTCTGCTGATGGTTTAGATGTAGCTCTTGTAAAGGTATCTGGTAGGGAGGAAAATACAAAATTCGAACTTTTGAAATTTAAATCAATAACATATTCAACATCCTTAAAAGAAAAAATAATTAGATCATATAACCCTGATATCTCAACAGTAAAAGATATTGCATATTTAAATTTTTACATTGCCAAAAAACATGCAGAAATGATAAAGTCTTTAAACTGGGAATTTGATTTAATAGGTTATCATGGCCAAACTGTATATCATAACCCAAAAGAGGGATATACTCTTCAAATAGGTGAATCTGATATTCTTGCTGTTGAATTAAACGTTCCTGTTATATTTTCATTTAGAACAAAAGATGTTGCATTAGGCGGTGAAGGTGCTCCTATTACTTCTTACTTCGATTGGATATTTTTTAGAGATAGAAAAAAAACCGCAACTTTAAATATTGGTGGAATTTCAAATATAACGTATTTATCTGAAAAAAAAGAGGAAATTATAGCTTTTGATACAGGACCTGGAAACTGTTTAATAGACTCTATTGCAAATCTTTTTTTTAATCAATCTTATGATAAAGATGGCAATTTGTCTAAAAAAGGCAAAATAAATGAAGAAATATTTAATAAATTAGTTTCCAGAGAAACTAAATATTTAAATAAAAAAACACCAAAAACTACAGGTAGAGAAATTTATAATGAAAATTACTTATCTGATTTACTATCTTATAACCCATATGATTTAATAAGAACGCTTACATATTTTACTGCTTACACTATACATAAAAATTTGGAATTGCATGTTCCTGAAATTAATACTCTAATAATCTCTGGTGGCGGAGCATATAATCCTGTTTTAATAAAAGATATAAAATCTTTTGGTTATAATGTTGAAATTCATCAATTCATTGAATCAAAAGAAGCGATTGCAATGACTATTTTGGCTAATGAATTTTTAAATGGAATTAATTCAAATATAGTTAATGTTACGGGTGCAAAAAGAGAATGTATTTTGGGAAAATTATCTTTACCTTGAATATTATATCAATATGTAGGATCTTCAAAAATAGAGGAAAAAGAAAGTAACGGCAAAGCAAAAAAGATTACACAAAGGTAAACAGGGAAAAATTAGCAAAATTAGAGATAGGGGAAACAAAGAAGTAGAAAAAAGGGACGAAATCAAACTGAAAAGTAGTATGAAAAGCATAAACCAAAAGAACGAATCAAAAAGATTCGCTAATTTGAAAGATTGAAATTTCAAAAAAATAATAAATAATAAAAATAGTTAATAGTAAGTATGTATATTATCTCCGAACAAAATTAGAACGAGTTGATTTAATAGAAGTAAGTAAATCATCTCTACCCATATCAT
>NZ_FQUI01000015.1 GCF_900129175.1 Marinitoga hydrogenitolerans DSM 16785 | reverse complement strand
TATTTTTTCAAAAATTAAGTCTTCTAATTCTATACCAGTTATTGACTTAAATAAAAGAAATACTAAATATTATGAATCTTATAATAGATATGTTATGAAATCTTTTAGAATTGCTTTTAAGAATGATTATAAATTACGTTGGGAGATTGAAAGAGTTAATGGTATTATGGATATGTCTTTTGGTACTGAATATGTTTGGTATGTTAGAAATAGAAATTATTTGACTTTTGCTGGTATTACTGTTGTTTTATTCAATCTTATTGTTCTTTTTAATCTTTTTCATAATTTACCTTTAAAAAAGATTTCTAATTTTTTTGGCCTTTAGACTTTTTAGACAGGCTATTTAATTTTTTGAAAAAAATCTTTTTACTGGGTCTTCATTATATCATAATTTTATTTTTATCTAAAATTTACAATTCAAAAAAAACTTGAGCTTTTTACTCTTAATTGATTTTTATTATATATAATGTTCATTTATCAATAAATATGATTAGAATAAATTTTTAACTTTGTTAAAGATCACAATCCTTCTTCAAGTATATTTTTTATTTTTCTTGACAGATAAAAATTTTGTGTTATAATTAAATAAAGACGATAAACTTAAAAAATCTCATTTTTTTAAGTGAATTTAAATTCTGGGGGTGGCTGTGACATGGGTACAATGTTAGATGATGAAATGTTAAAAATAGTAAAGGCCGAACATCATGATCCTTTTTCTATATTAGGTATTCATAAATTAAATGAAAAAGAAATTGTTATCCGAACTTTCCATCCTTTTGCAGAGAGTATTGAAATTATGAATCTTAATACGAAAACAAAGAGAAAATATAAAATGAAAAAAATTCATCCTGGTGGGTTGTTTGAAAGAGTTTTAAAAAGAAAAACTTTTTTTAAATATGAGTTTTTATATAAAGATAAAGATAATAACATTTGGCAGTCTAGAGACCCTTATAGCTTTTTGCCTGTAATATCAGATTATGATTTATACCTCTTTAATGAAGGTAATAATCATAAAATATATGAAAAGTTAGGGGCGCATCCTATGGAAATCGATGGAGCAAAAGGTACATATTTTGCTGTATGGGCTCCAAACGCTAAAAGGGTTAGTGTCGTTGGAAATTTTAATAATTGGGATGGCCGTATTCATCAAATGAGAGTTTTAGGTTCATCTGGTGTTTGGGAAATCTTTATCCCTCTTGTTCAGGAAGGTGATACTTATAAATTTGAAATAAAAACTAAAGATAATAATATTCTTTTAAAAGCTGATCCATATGCTTTTTATACTGAATTAAGACCTAATAATGCTTCAATAGTATATGATTTTCATAAAAAGTATGTGTGGAAAGATAAAGATTGGTTAAAGAGAAGAAGAGAAACAAACTGGTTTGAAAAACCTATCTCTATTTATGAAGTCCATTTAGGATCATGGAAAAAGAAAAATGGTAATGAATTTATGAATTATAGAGAATTAGCTCATGAATTAGTTAATTATGTAAAAGAACATAATTATACACATATTGAAATATTACCAATTTTAGAACATCCTTTAGATGAATCATGGGGATATCAAGTTACTGGATATTTTTCTCCAACAAGTAGATATGGGAAACCAGAAGATTTTATGTACTTTGTAGATTATATGCATCAAAATAATATAGGTGTAATTTTAGACTGGGTTCCAGGACATTTTCCAAAAGATGCTCACGGATTAGGTAAATTTGATGGAACTGCTTTATATGAACACATGGATCCAAGATTAGGAGAACACCCTGATTGGGGAACTTATGTATTTAATTACGGAAGAAATGAGGTTAAAAACTTTTTAATATCTAATGCATTATATTGGCTTGATAAATTTCACATTGATGGATTAAGAGTAGATGCTGTTGCATCTATGTTATATTTAGATTTTAGTAGAAAAGATGGAGAATGGGTTCCAAATGTATTTGGCGGAAGGGAAAATTTAGAAGCTATAGATTTTGTAAAATATTTTAATACTGTTACACATCAATATTTCCCTGGAATATTAACAATAGCAGAAGAATCCACCGCCTGGCCAGGTGTATCAAAACCTGTAGATTTTGGAGGCCTTGGTTTTTCAATGAAGTGGAATATGGGATGGATGAATGATTCTTTAAGATATATTGAAAGAGATCCTTTATATAGAAAATTTCATCAAGATGAGTTGACATTCTCTATGGTTTATGCTTTTGCTGAAAATTATATTTTAGTTTTATCTCACGATGAAGTTGTTCATGGAAAAGGATCTATGATAAATAAAATGCCTGGAGATTATTGGCAAAAATTTGCTAATTTAAGATTATTCTACTCATATATGTTTGCACATCCTGGAAAAAAACTTTTATTTATGGGAAATGATATTGCACAATTTAACGAATGGAATTGCAAAAAATCTCTTGATTGGAATTTATTGGATTTTGATTCTCATAGAAAAATGCTTCAACTAATAACTGATTTAAATACATTATATAAGAAAAATCCAGCACTTTATGAATTAGACCATTCTCCTGATGGTTTTGAGTGGATCGATTATAACGATAGGGAAAATAGTGTTATTTCATTTATTAGAAAAGGTAAAAATTCAGATGAATTAATTGTTGCTATATTTAATTTCACACCTGTTGTTAGATACAATTACAAAATTGGTGTCCCACGAGCAGGTTTTTATAAGGAGATACTAAACACTGATTCAGAAATTTATTGGGGAAGTAATGTGGGTAATCAAGGAGGATTATATGCTGAAAAAATTCCATTCCACGGAAGAGATTTTTCCATAAATCTTACCTTACCTCCATTAGCTGGAATATATTTTAAATGGCAAAAGGAAAAATAATATAGGCCCATTTGGGCCTATATTGTTTCTATGTAATCTCCACTATAACTTATTAATGAGATATTTTCAATACCTTTTATTTTTTTTAATTCATTGATTAAATCAAAGTTTTTTATTCTAATTTCATAAGTTATTTCTATTTTATCATTAAAATTTTTCGACCTAACTTTATACCTTTTAAAATTCATTTTCATAAATTGATTTATATCTTTTTCAACATTTACTGAATCGTAGTTTATTATTAATAAATAGGGATTATTAAAACTGTGGATTTCCATCATAATAATTAATACTAAAGATATTAGTATTGTACCAAAAAATCCTAATAAAAAAAATCCTCCTCCGTTTACTATACCTATCGAAATTGCCCAAAACATGAAAACTGTATCTAAAGGATCCTTTATTGCTGTTCTAAAACGTATTATACTTAGAGCTCCTACCATCCCAAAAGAAAGCACAAAATTAGAACTTATAGCTTCTACTATCATAGATGTAATCATGGATAATATAATTAATGATACATTAAATGACTTTACATAAATTACACCTTGATAAGTTTTTTTATATACAAAATATATTATTAATCCTTCAAAAAAAGATATTAATAAAGTGAATAAAACGCTATATATTGAAATATTCATTCTCGTTTGAGAGGAAATTAGGTTATACATATCAATTATTACTTGATTCATAATAACACCTCTTCCAAATAAATAATATTATATAAATACTGACCTACAAATTACATATTTTGAAATTGACATATTAATTCGAGAATTTTTAATAATATTTTTTATTACGAAAGGAATAAATTTTTCAAATTTTACTTCTAATATTATCTTATTTTTTTCTAATACATTTATTAACTTTAGATCTTTTGCAAAAATATCTTTATTAAATGTTGTTGCTTTTAAATTAAAGTCAAATGTAATTCTCACTCCTCCATATTTATATTTATAAGCTTCTCTTTCATAGTCTATTATTACGACAGGGCTTAATCTTTTATATTTCATCAAAAAACAAAAATCTTTTACTTTATTATCTAAACAACATTTTCTTTCATTAATAAATTTAAAATATTCTTTTTTATCTATTAAATTATCTATCTTTGTGGAAAAATTCCCTTTTTTAATCTTTTTCTGAAGCTTTATAACATTATCTTGAAAATTATAAATCCTAATTCTATATTTATACCTATTCATAATCCCATTTAATTTATCATAATATGCAGTATTCAAATAATCATCAAAATATAAACTTCTAACATAATAAAACCCTAAATTATTAGCATTTTCATCTAATAACATTATATTTTTCAGTTTATTTCGTAAAACTATATAATTCTGATAACTAATTAAATATTTTAATTCATATCTATAATATTTTTTCATTATTTCACTCTTTCAAAAACCGGTTTAATATTTTCAATTAAATTTGGATCAAGTATTATCTTTTTATTTTCATATCTTCGTTCATTTATTATCCAATATTTAAATTTATACCCATTATAACTATGTGCTGTTAATGTTATAGGTATACCTTCAAAATAAGTTAATTTTTTAGCTTTATAAAAAGTTGCAGAATTTATTGATATATACCCTCCTTTAAATTCTTCTAAAACAAAGTTATGTTTTTTTAATCTAAAGTAATC
This sequence comes from Marinitoga hydrogenitolerans DSM 16785, assembly GCF_900129175.1. Taxonomy (NCBI): domain Bacteria; kingdom Thermotogati; phylum Thermotogota; class Thermotogae; order Petrotogales; family Petrotogaceae; genus Marinitoga; species Marinitoga hydrogenitolerans. The sequence goes on along the minus strand of NZ_FQUI01000015.1, from coordinate 41,914 downwards.
TTCTAAATACTTTATTATGTATTTTGGTCTTTCGGAAAAAAAAATCTTTATATAATTTATGGCATTCAACCAATACTCATAAGATTCTGGAAAATTCCATCTATCAATATGATCTATTACTTCTTTATTATATATATTTTTAAATCTTTCTACAATAGATAGTGTGTTTTCTGCAGAAAATGTTGTATTTATATGATCCATAAATGTATTAATAAATTGATCTTTAAATTCTTTATTTTCTAATAAATTTTTTAACATTTCTGTTGACCAAGTTGGATTCGGAAAAATTACATTCGGATTTCCATCAATAGCATATTTTATTGTATTGTGATCATATAAAAACAAAGAATTATCTGTATCAAATAACATAAACCTCCATTTCCCATCATGCCCATATTCATTTGTAATATTCCCTTTTTTCCTCCATAGACGAACATTATTCCCTGGCCAATCTTCATTAAATATAAAAATTTCCGCTATATTATAATTAATATAATTTTTTATATCAATCCTTTTTTTTACATATTCATAATTTTTTTTAATATTCATATTGTAATTTACAATGAAATTCTTTAATTCTAAAAACGGATATAGATCTTCTTTTTTACCTTCATCTACAACAAAATGATTTTTGTCATTCGGATTATCTGAAATCTTTAAAATAATACTATCTTTTTTAGAGATTTTGTAATGCTCATATAAATAATCTGCATCATATCTCTCTCTTATGTTTGTAATTCCCCAATACTCACCATTTATAAAATGAATTGCTGGTCTATATGCCTGTGTATCAAATCCCATATTCTTTACTAAAGTTTGTATTAATGCATCCCTAAAAAATGTTTCTTGGAAATCATTACCACCATTTCTCAGAATTAATTTATCAAATTCTCTAATTGATTTGCCATAATTATTTTTTAGAAATGGAAATATTTCATATTTTATCTTCTTTTTACCATATTTACTCTTTGCATAAAGTCTTAATGATTTTAACGGAAAAGACGCTGTAAACCCACCATGTATTCTTACTCCCATATCATCTGCATACATTAGCTTTCCTTTATCAAAAAACTCAATATGAACTCTTCTTTCCCATTTTTTTCCATTTTGATGAAAATTCCCTTTAAATTCTTCTGAACTTTCATTATCATATTTAAATGTTTTACCTAAAACATATATACCTTTATTATAATCAAATAAATTTTCAGGATTAGTTACAACAGATATAACAATAAATGAATATTTATTTTTCGGGGCAATGAAATAAGATTTTGTAATTATTTTGCTTTTATTTTCTTCTAAATACGCACGAGCCCTAACAATAACACATTTGAAAATGTTTCTTTTAGGCGGTTCCCAAAAAACAGAGGTTTTTATATTTGAAAATACAATTTTTTCATTTTCTACTGTTCTTATTTTAATCGGTTTATTATATAAATATGTATTCTTTTTTCTAGGATCTGGTTCAGATCCATCTAACGTATAATAAATCTTGACATCTTTTATACTTGATGATAATTCTAAATAAAACGAGTTATCATAAAAACCAGCTTGTTTAGAAAATACGGGATTTAATTCTTTCAAAGTTTTCCCAAAAAAAATTGATGATAAAAATAAAAAGAAGATTATTACTTTTAATTTTTCCATATTCCCTCCTCTACTTTGAAGAATTCAATAATATATATATACCTAAGAAAGATAGAAAAAGTGTTATTAATGGGATTAAGAAATTATTCTTCTCTTCTTCAAAAACAGGTTTTATTTCTAATCCTTCTTTAGGATATATTGTTATATTTTTTTCAAATTTCTTATCTCCATTTATTATCCAATACTTGAAATTTCCTATAGCAGTCAAAGTAATTGGTATTTCTTTAGCATACTCAATTTTCTGTCCTTTTGTAAATTCTACCGTATTTATTTTTATTTTACCTGAAAATCTTTTTAATTCCAATTTCACTATATTTATATTAAAATATTCTTTCATTTGTTTTTTTACAACTTCAGGCCTTTTCTTCAAAAAAGATAGATTATATTCTACCATACTCATATACTTTTCATAATTCATTAAATTCCATCTATTTAAGTATTCTTTTAAATAAGGAGAATATTGATTAAACATATTTAAAAATATTTGAGATGTGTTTGTATATAAAAAAGTTGTATTCAATCTATCTAAATAACTATTTATGAATTTTTCTTTAAAATTCTTATTAGATAATAATTTTTTAAACATTATTGTAGACCAAATTGGATTTGGATGAAATTCAACTTCTGGATGATCATCTATAGTATGTTTGAACATATTTGAACTAATAGTATACATACCATTATCCATATCATAAATTGCTAATCGCCATTTTCCATCATATCCTTTAATATTATATATTTTTTCATTTTTTCTCCAAAATTTCATATTATTAGAAGGCCAATCCCTATTGTCAAAAAACATCTCAGATATATAAAAATTAATATAATTTTGTATATCTAATTTTGTTTTTATATATTCATAATTATCTTTTTTATTCATATCATTATTTAATATAAAATTTCTTAAATCTTTAAAATCTTTTAATGCTTCTTCATTTCCTTCATTTAAAACAAAATGTTCTTTAAATTCGGAAGTTAGTTCTATAATAGATATATCATCTATAAAATAATGTTCTTTAAAATAATCTTTGCTATATCTTTCCCTTACGTTTCCTAAACCCCAATATACACCATTTATAAAATGAACTGCTGGTCTATACGCTTGAGTTTCAAATCCCATATTTGAAATTACTGTTTGCATAAACGCATCTTTAAAAAATATTTTCCCAAACTCATTTCCTCCATTCCTAATCATAAATTTATCATACTTTTTTATCTCTTCTCCTATTATATTTTTCAAATCTGGGAATATTGGTATTTTAATCTTTTTTTCGCCATATTTATCTCTTGCATAAAATTTGAGCGACTTCATTGGAAACATTCTTGAAAAATTCCCACTAATTCTCATACCTAAATTGTCTTTATAAATTAATTTTCCATTTTCAAAAAACTCCACATGAACTTCTACCTCGCTCTCTTTACCTCTTCTATAATAATTTCCTGTCCAAGATGAAAATTTACTTTTTTTATTATAATCGACACCTGGAATATATATACCTTCATTTGGATCAAATAATTTTTCAGGTGAAACTACAATAGATATTGCTAATATATCATATTTTTTACCTATAAAATAAGATTTTGTTACAATTTCACTTTCAATATTATTCCATATTGCCTTAGCTTTAATAATCATACCTTTAAAAACATTTCCTCTAGGGACTTTCCATTCTGGTGATGTTTTTATGTATTCTATACCTTCTTTTAAAGTCATGTCTTTAATTTCAATTGGTTTAGTATATAAATATGTATTTTTTTTGCCTGGTTTCGGGTCAGAGCCATCAATAGTATAATATATCCTAGCGTCTTTTGCATTTGAAAATAATTTTAAAGAAAAGGGTTTACTATAAAACCCAGCCTCTTTTGAAAATATTGGATTAATAGCTTTTTCTATAGAAAAAATACTTATGTTTATTAATATTATAATTAAAATAAATACTTTTTTCATTAAAAAATCACCACCTACTAATCTTATTTAAAAAATTTTTTTAATCATCCAAATATATCTCACATCAATACTTATATAAAATAATTTACTTAAAATATTTTATAATCCTCTGTTTTGTTCTTTACTGCCGTATGTATAACTATTGATTTTAATATTTTAATTGGGACTATCCAAAATTCTATGTAAATTGATAATAGTTGATTAATAGAAATTATTGTAAAATATTAGTTATTATATGTTTTTCTCTTAGATTTTCAAATTAATTAATTTATTAATAAAATCATAATATCATTTACGTTAGTACCTGTTGGTCCTGTTTTTAATAAAGATTCTGATTCTTCTAAAGCATTATAGGTATCATTATTTTCTAAAAAAATAAGCGGATCTAATCCTTTATTTTTTATTTTTTTGATTGTATCGCCATCAACAATTCCTCCCGCTGCATCTGTAGGACCATCTGTTCCATCTGTCCCTACTGAAGCGAATACTATATTTTCTATTCCCTCTATTTCAATAGCAAAGGAGTAAGCTAATTCTTGATTTCTTCCACCAATCCCATTTCCTTTTACCATAACAACAGTCTCACCGCCAGCAATTATTGCGCAGGGTTTTTTTATTGGGTTATTTGATTTTATTTCTTCTTTTGCAATATTTGCAAAAAATCTTCCTGCTTCCTTTGCTTCACAATTTAACATTGTTGTTAAAAGTAATGGATTATACCCCAATTCTTTAGCTTTTTGCATTGCATATTCACAAGCTAATTTCACACTTCCTATAATTATATGTTTTGTATTACTTATATTTTTAGGTCTTTCTTTTTCCAAAACCTTCTTTATCTCTGTGTTTATTTTTATATCATATTTTTTAATAATATTAAATACATCATTTGTAGTTGTTTTATCTGTGTACGCTGGTCCAGAAGCTATACTATCCAATTTATCTCCTAAAACATCCGAAAGAACTAACGCATATATTTGTTTTGGATATGACAGTTTAGCAAACTTTCCACCTTTAACTTTAGATAATCTTTTTCGTATAGCATTTATTTCTTCAATATCAGCTCCAGATTTTAATAATTGACTTGTTATGTTTTGTATATCATCAAGAGTAACACCATTTTCTGGCAGTTCAAATAATGCAGAGCCTCCTCCTGATACTAAAAACAATATTTCATAGTCATCATCCAGATTTTTTATTAATTCTATTGCTCTTTTAGTTGCTTTAAGTGAATTTTTATCTGGAATAGGATGACCAGCTTCATATATTTCCATATTTTTAATATTTCCAAGACCATAATCATATTTTGTAATAACGATACCTTTTTGTATTTTATCTTTTAATTCTTCTTTTGCAGCATTCGCCATTCTCCACGCTGCTTTTCCAATAGATATCAAAAATACTTTATTCTTTTTAAATTCTATTTTTTTTAAATTTTCTTTAACTGCATTTTCTGGTAAAACTGAATTAATAGAATAATCAATTATTTTCTTTAAATCTTCTTTTAAAATTTTGATCACCTCTTAATTAAATTATTTTCAATTAACATCTTATTAATATTTATTTTTTTAGTTTTTGAAATTGCTTTATTTTTTCTTTTTTAATAGTTTTTCGTATTTTTGTTATTTCTAATTAATTATAACACATAAGGAATCACAAAGTGTGATTCCTTAGTATTTTATATTATTGGATATTCTATTGTCATTTGTGCAATTTTAAATACAACTTTTTCTAAATAATATGAATTACCTCCACCATTATACCAACTTATAGCATGGGTTATATCACCATGTAATTCCTCGAGATAATCCAAATAAGCAGTCCCAACTAAAATATTATATTTTGGATCATATAATAATCTTGATTTTATCCAATTTAAATCTAAATTATCATAATTATATCTTCTAAATGTTTCTATATACATCTCAATAATATATTTAGCTGTTTCAGTTCTGATTTGCATATATCCAATTTCACCATATTTCCCTATAACATTTCTAAAATTTGTCTCAATATCAATTATGGATGCTATGAGTAATGGTGATATATTAAACTCCTTTGAAGCTATTAAAATACTTTCTGCCAATAATACTTTTCTTTCAGATTTTAATTCTTTTCCAGTTGTTAATTTATACTCACGACTCATAAAATCCATCAAAAATAATTTTACATTTGTTTCATTAGTTAAATTATAACTTTTTACTTCACCATGTGCAATTATTGTTATCAATACTAAAAATATAATTAGATACTTTTTTATAAGTACCACCTCCGTTTTTTATTTTTCTAAAATTAATGTTGCATATCCATATAATTGTGCAATGTTTCCAGTAATTTTTGCATTACCAAATATTTTATACGATTTATTTTTCTCTAGTTTTATTGTTGTTTTTTGCGATTTAATATTATGATAAACTTTTAATTCTTTATACTCGGATTTTAACGTATAAGTTACAATAAACCTATCGTTCTTTAAATCTACTATTTTAGAATTTTCAATCCATCTATTTTCTTTTCTGAATTTAATCAAAGATTTTACATGGTTTAAAACAGAATTTTGATTTTTTTCTTGCTCTTCTACAGAAAGCTTTGAATACGGCGGATTGTATTTACAACCTTTCCATTCTGTTTGTCCCGGGCCAAAACCTGATTCATACCATTGCATAGGTTCTTGAGAATCTTCAGTAAAATTAACATCAATTATTTCTCCCAACATCCCTAATTCCTCACCATAATAAATAAATGGATATCCTGGTAATGTAAATAATATATTAAATGACATTTTTGACATATCGCTATTTCCATTAAATTCTGATGTTAACCTTTCCATATCATGATTGGTAAAGAAATTTCCAGAAATAGATTCAACATGTCCATTTATATAATGCTTTAATGTTTCTTCTATACCATTTACCAAAATTTTAGGATCATGATATTTTATTGTATCTTTTATATAATATGAAAGAGGAAAATTAAATTCAACATCAAAAAGGCCATGATATTTTTTCACAATTTCTGGTGAATCCCATATTTCACTAATAATAATAGCATCCGATTTTAAACTTTTTATATATCCAGTCATTTCTTTCCAAAATTCAATGTTTTTTTCATGTTGATATTTAAATTTCATATTTTTTATATCATAATCAAAAATATGTTTAGCTGCATCTAAACGAAACCCGTCCACTCCTAATTCAATCCAGAATTTAAACACATTCTTTATTTCTTTCCACAATTCTTTATTTTCAAAATTCAAATCCGGCGAAGAAGATCCAAACAATCCATAAAAATATTTATCTTTATATTTAAACCAAATTAAGCTATCATCCCAATGTCTTTTTTCATTTAAATCTGTTTTTTCATTTGCCCATACATAATAATTTTTATACTTTTCATTTCCATTTATCGCTTTTTGGAACCATTCACATTTTACTGACGTATGATTAATAGGAACATCTAACACAATTTTCATTCCTTTTTTATGAGCTTCTTTTGTTAATTCTTTAAAATCATCTATTGTTCCATATGAAGGATTTATTGAATAAAAGTCAATTACAGTGTATCCATGGAATGCAGCCGATTGCATAATAGGTAATAACCAAATTCCTTCAACGCCCAAATCTTTCAAGTAATCAAGTTTCATTGTAATTCCTTTCAAATCTCCTATTCCATCATTATTAGAATCGTAAAAAGATCTTACAAACAATTCATAAAAAATCATAATATATCTCCTTTCTATGATATAATATTTATAATAATATTGTGAGGTGATAATATGAAGATATTATCAATGCATAAAATAACTTTAATGACTATGATTATAATTCTATTATCTTTTTCTATATCATTCATTATCATATCATCTTTTTTAAAACAAAACGAACAAGTTGATAAACTTTATGAAAATATAAAATTAACAGTTGAAGTTATTAATGATGTTGTAAAAAATGATTTTGAAAATGAAATAATCAATTACTATTTTTCAGAATTTAAACCTTCTTTTATTTCTAAAATCGAAAATCCTCCTTTTGAAAACTCTGTTTTTATAAAAAATATTTTTAATTTAAATATATATTTTTCAGGAATTAAAAATAATTTCTTATATATAAAAATTAGATATAAAAATGATAATAAATATATAAAATTTAAATTGGATAATTTTTTTGATACCCATTTTTCAAAACTAAATCTTGATTTTAATTTTTACATTACAGATACTAACAATAATTTCATTTATGGAAATAAACCTTTGTACGATAAATATAAGAATATAATTTATTACAATAAATTATATAAAATAAAAAATATTTATAAAAGTTCATTTGACTTTTTTAATTTAGGAAACAAAAAAATTCTTAAATTTCATGCGTTTTTCAAACCAAATATTTTTGATTTCCCAATAAATTATCTTAAATCAATTTTATATTCTCTAATTGCTTCTCTAGTTATTGTTTTTGTTTATCATTTTTTTCTTTTTAAATTTATAATGGATAAATTTAATTTAAACAAAAAACTTTTAAAAAGCATTAACTTAAATTCTGTTATTGAAAAAGATGATGACTTTGAAATAATTGAAACAGCTATTCCAGAATTCAATGAACTCTATAGACTTTTTTTTGAAAAAATTAATTTATTAAAAATTCCACTTAAAAATACTTTATTAGAAAATAGAACATTAAAATATAATCTGAATAGAACAGAAAAAGAAAATCTAGCTATTATTACTTTTTTAACTTCCTTCAAGAATTATTTATATGGAAAAAATAACCTTAATACATTTGAAATAACTTTAAAAAGAATAACAGAAGAACTTCCTTTTGATTCAGAATTATTAAAACAAAACTTAAATAATTTGTTCAACAATTTAAGTATTAAGATATTGGAGATAGATAATATCAAAAATAACTATTATTCACAACTTGAAACTTTGTTTAGCATTATTGGTACAATATCTGAAATAAAAGAATATAATTTTATTCACAATACATTAATAAGCGAAATTTCTTTATTCTTTGGAAAAAAATTAAATTTAAATGAGTTTTTATTAAATAGTATATATTATGGAGCAAAAATTCATGATATCGGAAAAATATATATTCCAGAATATATATTTTTAAAAAAAGAAAAGCTTGATGAAAAAGAATGGGACATAATAAAAAAACATCCAAAATATGGCCTTACATTATTAAAAGATTTAAAACAATATCCTTTTTCAACTATTGGAAAAATTGTTGTCTCTCACCACGAAAAATGGGATGGAAGCGGCTATCCTTACGGACTGTCTGAAGAAGAAATCCCTTTAGAAGGTAGAATAGTAGCAATTGCTGATACATTAGTTAGTTTAATTTCTCAAAAAGTATATAGAAACGCATATTCATTTGAAGAAGCTATAGAAATCATAAAATCTGAATCTAATAAAAGTTTTGATCCGGAACTAGTTGATATTCTTTTGAAAAACAAATTAGAAATTATAGATATAATCCAAAATAAATAGCGGAATAATCCCGCTATTTATTTTGTTTTTAAATACATAGTTAAATTCATTATATCAGCTGGAGTAATCCCTGGAATTCTCATTGCTTGCCCTATTGATTTTGGTTTTATTTTTGATAATTTTTCTACTGCTTCAAATGCTAAATTAGGCACTTTACTATAATCTATATTCTTCGGTATTTTTTCTTTTTCTAACCGCTGCATTCTCTCAACATCTTCCATCATTCTCTTTATATATCCACCATATTTTATAGATATTTCAACCTGCTCTAATAATTCCGAGTCTACGATTGGTTTGGTATCAAATTCTTTTATATCTTTATATAATATTTGCGGCCTTTTTAATAAATCATATAAACTCATACCGTTTTTTATAGGAGTTGTTCCTTTATTTACTATTATTTCGTTAATCTTATTATTTGGTTTAATTTTAACTTTTTTCAACCGTTCGACTTCTTCATAAGTCTTTTTCTCAAGAATTATTACTTTCTCATAAAATTCCTTTGGTATCAATCCGTATTTATAACCATATTTTGTTAATCTTAAATGTGCATTGTCATGTCTTAACAATAATCTATACTCTGCTCTCGAAGTTAAAAGTCTATAAGGCTCATTAGTTCCTTTTATTATTAAATCATCTATTAATACTCCCATATAAGATTCTGCTCTTGATAATATAAAAGGTTCTTCTCCACGAATTTTTAATGCAGCATTAATACCTGCTATTAGTCCTTGACCAGCAGCTTCTTCATATCCACTTGTGCCATTAATTTGACCTGCAAAAAATAAACCTTCTATAATTTTAGACTCAAGAGAATGTTGGAGCTGATCAGGATAGGCAAAATCATATTCAACTGCATAAGCCGGTCTTACTATTATAGCATTTTCTAAGCCTGGAACACTTCTTACCATTTGTATTTGCGCTTCATATGGAAGGCTCGTACTTAATCCATTAATATAATATTCCTTTGTTTTTCTTCCTTCTGGTTCAATAAATAATTGATGTGAATCCTTATTAAATTTAACAACCTTATCTTCTATTGAGGGACAATATCTCGGTCCAACACTTTCTATTAATTTTACATCTCCATATAATGGAGAAAACATTAAATATTTTTTTATAATATTATGCGTTTCTTTTGTTGTTCTTGTTAACCAGCATGGATATTCTTTGTCTAAAACCTTAGGTTCAGAAAAATACGAAAAAGATAATGGTTCATCAGAAGTATCCTGTCTTTCCATCTTTGAAAAATCTATACTATCTTTCAAAATTCTTGCTGGTGTTCCTGTTTTAAATCTCCCTAGCTTTATTCCATTTTTAACTAATGATTTACTAAGTCCATTCGCAGGAAAATCCCCCATTCTTCCAGATTCAAAAACACTTCTTCCAACAAAAATTCTACCTCTTAAAAATGTTCCTGTTGTTAAAATTACTACCTTGGCTTCGTATTTCACACCAAGTTCTGTAATAATTCCCTTAATTTTGCCTTTTTCTACAATTAATTCTTTTACAAGTCCATATCTTAATAGTAGATTTGGTGTTGAATGCAAAATTTCTTTCATTGTTTGGGAATAATCATACTTATCTATTTGCGCTCTTAACGCCCTTACAGCAGGTCCTTTTTTTGTGTTTAACATTCTTATATTTATCATATTATTATCCGTTACTTTAGCTTGAAGTCCACCAAGAACATCAATTTCCCTTGTAACAACACCTTTAGCAGGGCCACCAATAGCAGGGTTACATGGAGCCCAACCAACATTATCTAAATTTATTGTAAGCAATAAGGTCTTCATTCCCATTTTTGCAGCTGCATAAGCTGCTTCAATCCCTGCATGTCCCCCACCAACAACAATAACATCATATTTCAAGTCATCTTTATAATTACTCACAAAATTCCCTCCGTTTTTACAGCATTTACATTTTTATTATATAACTATTTTTTATATAACTATTTTATTATATATCTCTTTCTTTTCTTTTATTAATATAATTTGTGAACTTTCAATTTTCTGGTGTTAAAAAACTTCTTGAAGCGACTATCAATAAAGAAATTCCATCAAGTAGCATAACAATATTCAATATAACAAAGGTACTAACATTCATCACGTCTATACCCGTTATATATCTTAATGCATCCACTATATATTTTATTGGTAAAAAATAGGAAAAATATCTTAATGATTTTGGAAGGAATTCAACTGGAAAATAAACACCAGAAAAAAATAACATTATTGAAAAAAATATTGAAGCTGCATTTTGTGCAGTCTCACTTTTTTTAAATAAAAATAAAAATAAAAGTCCAAAGCCCATCATTCCCAATGTACTTGTAATCCCTAATAATATATATAAAATCCAATTTATTTGTATTATTGATGAAAAAATAAGTTTTCCTAATAAGCTTAATAATATCAAAGATAAAAAACTAATAATTATTCTTGTTAAAGTTATTCCTATAACAAAAACATATGGTCTTATAGGAAGCAATATAAACCGTTTTAAAATGTTTAATTTTTTATATCTTCCAAAAACTGTTATTACAGAAAACATACCATTTGATAAAAGAGATATTGCGATTACACCTGTTAATAAAAAATCAATATATTTCCCTTTTATATTTGTAGGTGAAATATTAAATTCTTTGGTCACTAAATAATCTAGTTTATAATCTTTATTCATAACAAGTTTTTTTAATTTTAATTCTATAGCGTTCATAAATGCTGTATTATTAATATTTGTATTATCATAATACAAAATTATTTCCCCGTTTTTTATTATTATTCCAACATCATAATTTCCATTTTTTATATTTTCTTTTATTTTATTTATAGTTTTCAATTCATAAACTTTGTATTCTTGGGATAAATTTTCTGTATAATATCTAACATCATGATCTGCATATAATGCTATTGATAGCATATTGTCACTTTCATTATTAAATACAAATCCAAACATAACAAGAAAAATAAGCGGAAAAAACAAATTAAAAAATAATTCTGCTTTATTTCTTAAAGATTCTTTGGTTATATATTTAGATAAAAATAAGATCTTATTCATATCCCATCACCTTTTTATAGTTAATAGAAAACACCAAAAGTGAAATAATCAACCAAAACAACGGCACTAAATAAATCCACATATTCGAAAAAGGGGCTATATTAAAACCTATTATTCTTCGCAATCCCTCTACTAAATATGTAATTGGGTTTATATACACAATCCATTTTATTACCCAAGGGACATTAAATACAGGAAAATACAATCCACCTAAAAACATCGAAATTTGGAATACTACATTTAAAACAGCCATTACCGTCGTTATTTTTCTTGATATTGTTGTAAATAACAATCCAAATGAAAATATAACAATAATAGAAAAAAAATAAAATAAAATAAAATCTAAAGTGAAAAATTTGTTTGACACTTTTAAAAGCATCCCTTCTACAACCACAAAAACGCTCGAAATAAGAGCCATTATATAACTACTTATTATTAATGCAAAAGAATATGTTGTTCCTTTTATAGGCGTTATTAATAATCTCTTATTAATACCTTTTTCTTTTGAAAAAAGCAAATTATACGGAATATTAAAAAATCCAACAGACATTATAGAAAGAATAAGAATTCCAGGAAAAACAAAATCTTTATAAGAGAAATCTGCTTTTTCTGATGTAATTGAAACTTTCTTTACATTAACTGGTTCAACTTTTTTTATCCTTTTCAAAATTTCTATATTAATATATTCAAGAAATGTATTTAATATCTCCTTTGTAATTTTAGAATTACTTCTTCCTTCAATATAATATAAATTAATATTTGCCGTATCTTTTTTTAAACCCAACAAAGATGTATTTAATTTAATTGAAAAATCTCCCGGAAAAAACAACACTGCATTAATTTTTTTTTCTTTTAATTTATTTAAAGCTATATCTAAATTATCAATTTCTTTTATTTTAAACGGTATGTGTTCAAAACTATTTTCAATAATCATTTTTGAAAATCCTATTAAATCTTTTTCATACACTATACCAACATTAAAATCTTTTATATCAATATTTTCTGTATTTGATATATTACCAGAAATAGAAACTAACAATATAAATAAAATCAAAGGAAATATAAAAGACCAAAAAAAACCATCAAATTCTCTTATGTCATTTTTAAACTGATAAAAAGATAATAAAAATATTTTTCTCATAAGCTTCACCTCAGTCTCTTAAAGAGCGTCCAGTTATATTTAAAAAAACATCTTCTAAATTAGGCTTTCTAATTAGAATATCCTCTAAGTTAATATTGTTAATTTTTGAAAATTCTAAAAGCTTTAACATATCTTTTTCAATATTGTTAGTTTCAAGTTCAACCTTATTATCGATAATTATACATTTAAATTTTTCCTCAAAAAGTTTCTGATTTTCAGTTTTAAATACTATTACTGTTTCTTTTTTCAAAGACTTTATCAAATCATCAACTGTTCCACTGGCAATTATTTTTCCATGATCTATTATATGGACTCTATCTGCCAATTGTTCTGCCTCTTCCATATAATGAGTAGTTAACACTATAGTCTTACCAGATTTTTTTAATTCTATTATAATCTCCCAAATCATTCTTCTTGCTTGAGGATCAAGTCCGGTTGTTGGTTCATCTAAAAATATTATTTCAGGATCATTAACTAAAGCAACAGCTATAGCCAATCTTTGTTTTTGACCACCTGATAATTCTTTTACTTTTGCTTTCCTCTTTTCATTTAAAGATATCATATCAATTAATTTTTTTACATTATATGATTTTTTATATAATCCTGCAAACATATTTAATGTTTCAAACACTGTAAGATTATCAAAAAACGCACTATTTTGTAATTGAACTCCAATTCTCTCTTTTATATAAAAATCTGATGGTGAGTTATATCGTCCAAAATATATTACTTCTCCATCATCTTTTTTTCTTAATCCTTCTATTATTTCAAGTGTTGTTGTTTTCCCTGCACCGTTAGGACCCAAAAAAGCAAAAACCTCTCCTTTTCTTACTTCAAAAGATATACCGTCAACAGCTCTTGTATTATCATAATATTTTTTTAAATTTTTAATTTCAATTACATTATTCATTTTTATTTCTCCTTCCAACTAAGAAATTGAATCCTAAAAGAATAAAACCAAATCCTATTACATAATTCCATATATCAACATTAACAAATTCTTCTACAAAAAATATAATAGCTAATCCATTCAAAATAATAACTGGAGGTAATAGTCCTTTTCTTTTAGTAACTAAAAACATCTGCAACATCCCAATTCCTGGAGCCAAAATAAAAGTGGGCCATAAAACATTTAGTATTTCATATCCCAAAAACGCACATAAGTAAAATAATATACCAATTATTGTTAAAATTCCCCCTGGAATTAATATTCCAGGATTTTTCTTATATTTAAAATATTCATATTCAAATTTTAAACCTGGAATTAATATAAAAATTGGCCATATAAAATTCCAGGAAAAATTAATATTAAAAATGTTAGATATAATTAGATATCCTCCTAAAAAAATTAATATAATTCCACCATAAATATTTTTTCTCATAATCATCACCTACTTTGTATTAAGATCTATTGTTAACACGCCTGCATCAATATTTCCATAAAACTTCCCTTCACTATCTTTAATAAGTTTATTATCAATATAAATCTTTTTTATTCCACTATCATAATTAAGGTAATATGTTGAATCTTCAGGTAATATAAAAGTTATTTTTGCAACAGCGCTGTCTACATCAAAGAACATTTTCTCTTTAAATCCATTAATATTTCCAGTAATTCTACTAACACCTGCATTTATTTGAAACCTTCTAATAATATTTAAATTTTGTTTTAAATCAATATTTGCAACAGCACTATTTATAGAAATATTATAAATGTACTTTAAGGGCAATTTTAAATATATCTTATATTTATTTCTACCAAACGTTGAAATACTATTTCTAAACTTAATTTTCCCATCTTCTTTTACTATATTTAATTTCTGAAAACCATAATAATATCCGGATATTATTTCAGAATTTTCGTCTGTCGAAATATCGAGATTTGTAACAGGTAGATCAAATAGGATATCAATAATTTCAGAATCAGGCAATATTTTTATATCTGTTTTTTTGTAATTATCATAATTAAAATTTTCTGTTGAAAAACTTTCGAAGGTTATATTATAATTCCAAAAAAATAACAATGCAAAAAAAAGTACTGCTACTGCTAAATTAATAAATTTAAGCCATTTTATATTTTTAGATAAAATGGATATTCCTATCATTATTAGTATAAAAGGCCAAAATTTTGAAAAATTTATAGATATTCTAAATAATAAATCCAGATTAAACCCTTGAACAATAAATAAAATTCCAATCGCAACAAAAAAAAGGCCTATTATATATCTCATATTATCATCTCCCTTTTACTATTAAATATATTCCAATAATTAAAAAAAATATGCCTAAAATCACCGTAAAAGATAAAATATATGGAAAAAAATTATTTAAAATAAAAATTGCTCCAAAAATTAAAAATATTAACCCTATAATTAAATTATTTCTTTCACTAACTTTTTTATTGAAAACATCTTTTTGTTCATATGATTTTTTATTATCAGATGAATTAGCTGGTTTTTCTGGTATAATCATCCACGCAATAATATACAATAAGAAACCTACACCATCAACTAAAATTAACCCCAGACATAATAGTCTAATCAGTGTTGAGCTAATATCAAAATATTCCGCTAAACCACCACAAACTCCACCTAAAAATTTATCTTTTCGAGAACGATATAAATCCCTTTTCACACCATCACCCCTTTAAAGTTAATACTTTCCAGTATATTATATACCTTTTTACATTTCTTTTAAAATAAAAAATGATATTATGTCATTTTTTTATAGTAAAATGTCACTTTAAGAAGCTTTTGTTGTATGTGGAAGTTGTATATATGATGAAAATAATACTTTTATTTTTTTTTATTGTATATGGTATAATAAATTTGAAAGGGGGCTGATTATGAAATTAAATTTTTTAGCATTACAATTTAATCCTCTCAACACCATAGAAGATAATTTAGAATTTATTGAAGGAATTATGGACTTTGTGTACCATAAAAAGTTATCTTTCTTTTTCATTAATGGCAATCCATTTAAAAACAGTTCAATATCAGAAGAGGAATTAGAACAAATCGATGATTTTTTATCTGCTATATCTGATTATAACAATTGTACCATTATCACAGCACAAACATATAATAAAAAGTATCAATTGTTTATTCAAAAACCTTATGAAAATTTAGAAATAAAAAAATCTATTGAATTAGAATTAAACGATGGCAAAAAAATCTTCATTAATACAAAACCAAAAAACTGCAAAAATATTTTAAATGTGATAATTAATCCAAATTTTGAGATTTCAAATGTAGAATCTTTAAGCAGTATAGATTATTCTTTATACTTAACTCAACCTTTATTGGGAAAAACAAAAATAAAAATTGGAGATCAAATATGGATAGGCGGAAATACCGAAGGTTATTTGTTTTTTTCCTGGTAATAATTATATTAAATTTTTTTAAATTTGTAGTTGTCACTAACAATTATATTTATATCTTTAATCCATCCTTATATCCAAAATTTGACTTAATTGCTGATAACTCTTTTTTTGAGGGGTATGATATATATAAAAATTTCAATATAAAAAAAAATATCCTTATAAAATTAACTAACTGGGGTTATGTTTTTACTGTTAATATATCTAAAAACAAAAATGTTCTTGCTCTTTCAAATAATTTTTTTATAATATATGAAAATAACCTCAAAACATATAATGTTGAAGAAAGTGTTATATTTTCTCAGTTTAACATTGAAAGTGAAGAATTAAAAAACTCTCTTCTTTTCTTAAAAGCATTTGGCATTTCCTTTCCAGAAGAATTATATATTTTCGAAAATAGTTTTAATCAATCATTTTTTTTACCACAAAATTATATATTTTTAAGAAAAAACGATTTAAAAAATGGTGTTTTAATACATGAATTATCTCATTATACTTTCGGATATATTATAAAAAGAAAAAATGAAAAAGACCTATGGCCCGAAATTATCTGTGAGGCGATAAGATTAAAATACTTATACTATTATAATAAAGATCTATATAATAGCATACTTAATAAAAAAAAGAAAGAAAATAATACTTATTCTCAAATTATTAAATATCCTATATTATTAGATGATTTTGAAAATTTCATAACTATTTTTATAAAAAAATTCCACAACACACTAATATCTGATAATGATTTTTTTATTTTTTATAGAAACTTTGAAAGGAGAGAATCCAATTGATATTAGACATTATATTAATTATCTCAGGTATGGTTTTATTAATTAAAGGTGCAGACTACTTAATAGAAGGCTCTGTTGGATTTTCAAGAAAAATTGGTGTCTCTGAATTATTTACTGGTTTAACATTAGTGGCATTTGGTACAAGCGCTCCTGAACTTTTTGTTAGTATTAGTGCTGCTTTAAATAATTCGGCCGGAATAGCATTAGGTAATGTTATAGGCAGTAATATTACAAATATTGCTTTGATCCTAGGTTTATCATTAATGATAAAAAAAAGTTCAATTCCAAAAAGCACTTTAATCTATGAAATTCCTTTTGTAATATTAATTTCATTAACATTATTGTTTATGTTGTTAGATGGAAATAATACCCTCTCAAATTATGATGGCTTTATTTTATTAACTTATCTAATAATATTTATAGCATATATGTACAACATGGCAAAAAGTGATAAAAATATCCAGGAACAATTACTCGAAGAAATACAAGAAACAGAAAATAAAGCAATAAGTTGGAATAAAATCATTTTTCTTGTATTACTTGGAATTACAATGCTTGCTATCGGTGGTGAAATCACTGTTAGAGGAGCCTCCGATTTTGCTAAATTGCTCGGTTTAACAGAAACTTTAATTGGTGTTACTATTATTGCTATTGGAACATCTTTACCTGAACTTGTTACAAGTATTATAGCTGCCAAAAAAGGAACAAAAGATATTTTAATAGGTAATCTTATTGGTTCTAATGCTTTCAATATTTTGGTGGTCCTTGGAATTACTGCTTCAATTCACCCAATAACTCCAGATAGATCTGTTATATTTGATGCAGTATACATGGTTGGTGTTATTATATTAACAGAAATATTCTTACTTAGAAAAAGAAAAGCTGGTTTTTGGAAGGGCTTTATATTACTCTTATCTTATCTATTATATATAGCTATTAATATAATGTTAGGATGATTAAAATTTCTACTCTTGTTAACTATTTTTATTTAATATTTAAAATCGATTTGTTAAAATCCTTAGAAAAAGAAATTATAGAGGAGGTTAAAAAGTGAAAGCATATTATTTTGCTAATAAGACTTGTAGAACTTGCAAAGGTTTATGGCCTAAAGTAGAAAAATTGATGAAAGAAAATAAAATCGAATTAGAGTATATTGACGTTGAAGAAAAGCCGGAAATTTCAGGACAAATGTTAGTTTTTTCTGTCCCCACATTGGTTTTTATTGATGAAGATAATAAAGAAATTAACAGATTTTACAGAAATTTTGGCATGCAAGAAATTCAGGCTTTTATTGATAGATATTTATCTATAATGAATTCGTAGACTCATTAATATGAGTCTACTTTTTTTTTGAAAAAGCAAAGAAACATTTTATCAAAATAATTATGATAAAATATATTTAAATTTCTCAGAAAGAAGGAATATTATGGAAACTTTATTAACATTTATAGGATTATTAGTTGTTGTATCTATTTTCTTTAGGTTTATTGGAGCTATTATTATTTTATTATTTAGATACCCTTTACTATTTTTATTTGCAATTTTAGGCATATATTTTTTATTTAAAAATTTCAGATTCAAGTTTTATACATATAGAACAAGAAATAATCCCTATGGTAATTACAATAATCGTTCTCAAAACACCAATAATTCATCACAAAATTATTATGATTTAAGAAAAAAATACGATTATTATAGGAACTTATTTAATCTTCCAGAAAATTTTACTAAAGAGGAATTAAAAAAGAAATTTAGAGAACTAACAAAAAAATATCATCCTGATAAATGTCCTGAAAACAGAAAAAAATGTGAAGAACAATTTAAAAAAATTAATGAAGCATATGAATTTTTATCAAAATATGCTAAATAAAATCTGGAGGTGATTGTTATTACCATTTGGGGTAAGATGTTTCAAAAATTCAATCCCATAGAAGAGTTAATAAAACATGCGCGCATTGTAGAAGAAGCATCAGATTATTTGCCGGAATTATTTGAAAGATATCTAAACAATAAACCCATAGAAGATATTGTCAACAAAATTGACAAGCTTGAAGATGATGCTGATGATATCAAAAGAAATTTTCGTCAATATTTAAAGAGAGGTCATTTATACAGATTCGAAAGATCTGAATTGCTTGATTTTATCGATTTACAAGATAAAATTATAGATTTAATAGAAGATGTTGCAAAAAAGATGACATTTAATAAAATTGATTTTGATGAAGAGCATAAAAAAATGATTTACTCAATTGTTGACGAAATTGAAAAAATGCTTGATCATTTTAAAAAAACTGTAAAATATATAAAAGTTATATTAGAATCCGATTTTTCTAAAAATACAATTTCCTCTGAAGAAAAGGATATTTCTGAGATGAAATGGTTTGAAAAAGATATTGATAATAAATTATTTGAATTTGGAAAATGGTTATATTCACAAAAAAACAATATGCATCCTGTGGATTTTTTATATGTTCGAGAATTAGTGTTGCTACTCGCAAGAATTGCCGATGTTACACAAAATGTTTGTGATAGAATACATATTCTAATAAACGAGTAAAGGAGGAATATTGTGAGCATTATCCTTATAATCGGTTTATTAATAGGATTCGGAATGGCATTAGCTATTGGAGCTAACGATGTCGCGAACTCTATGGCTACCGCCGTTGGAGCAAAAGCTATAACTCCAAAACAGGCTGTTATCATTGCTGGAGTTTTAGAATTTGTTGGTGCTACTTTTTTTGGAAAACAAGTAACAGACACTATTAGAAAAGGTATTTTGCATTTAGAAATTTTAGCAGATCCGAAATTGGTTATTTGGGGGTCAATGGCAGCTTTAGTTGGTGCTACTATATGGCTTGCTATTGCTACATATAAATCATGGCCTGTTTCTACTACCCATTCAATTGTTGGAGGTATGGTTGGTTATGGTATAGCCGCAGGCGGTTTAGCTGTTGTTAATTGGTCAAAGATTTTTACTATTACTCTAAGTTGGATTATTTCTCCTTTAGTCGGTCTTGCTGTTTCTTTTGCAATGTTTAAAGCTATTTCTGCAACTATTCTTCATAGTAAAAACATTAAGAAAAATTCAAAAATTTGGATTCCTTTCTTTCTTGGTTTAGCTGCATTTATAATCGGTCTCTCTTTCATAGTAAAAACTCTACACATATCTATAACCTTTAAATCTATAATATATGCCATTCTATTTGGAATTTTTGTCTCTTTAATCATAATGATTTATATTATAATTAAATTAAAAAATGTTTCAGATGACCCATATATATATGTTGAAGAAATATTTAGAAAATCACAGGTTGTAACATCCTGCTACGTTGCTTTAGCACATGGTGCAAATGATGTTGCTAATGCAATTGGACCAGTTGCAGCAATATATGCTGCTGTTATGACCGGAACAGTTGGTGCTAAAGCTGAAATACCAAGATATATATTAGCATTAGGTGGTGTAGGAATTGCTATTGGCGTTGCCATATGGGGAAGTCGAGTTATGAAAACCGTTGGAACAGAAATTACTGAATTAAATAACTCAAGAGGTTTCGCTATAGATTTTTCAACTGCAACTACCGTATTATTGGCATCAAACATGGGAATGCCCATATCTACAACACATACTGTTGTAGGTTCTGTAATTGGTAATGGCTTGGCAAGAGGTACTGGTTCAATTAATTTGGGTGTTATAAAAGATATTTTTGTTTCATGGTTTTTAACGGTTCCAGCAGCAGCTATAGTGTCATATATTATATTTAAAATTTTCTCTCTGTTTATATAAATAATTTTGTCATACAAGGTTAATATTTTTTAAAGAATAGAATTATTTATCTGGTAAAATAGTCCTGTACTAAACAGGACTATTTTTATATAAAATTCATATAAATTAGGAGGGATATATATGAAAAATGCTATTTATGCTCAATCTGGTGGAGTTACCAGTGTTATAAATGCTTCTGCATATGGTGTTATTAAAGCTGCCTTAAATTCTAAAGATATTGATAATATCTATGTTGCAATTAATGGAATCAATGGTGTTTTTGATGAAAATTTAGCTGATATGAAAAAAGAAGATCCTGATCAAATAGAATTATTAAAATTCACACCTTCAAGCGCTTTTGGATCTTGTAGAAGAAAAATAAAAACTGAGGATGAATTTGAAAAAGTTTTTAATATATTTGAAAAATATGATATTCATTATTTCTTTTATAATGGTGGAAATGATTCGATGGATACAGCAAATAAAATTCATCAATATGCAAAAAAAATCGGATATGATTTAAAAGTTATTGGAGTTCCAAAAACTGTTGATAATGACTTACCAGAAACTGATCATACTCCAGGATTTGGATCCATCGCAAAATATTTATCTGTTTCTATTCTCGAAGGAACTTTAGATGTTAAAAGCATGGCTGCAGATTCAACAAAAGTATTTATTTTAGAAACAATGGGGCGTCACGCTGGATGGGTTGCTGCATCCACAGCTTTAGCAAAAAGACATGAAAGCGATGGCCCACACATTATTTTAATTCCCGAAGTGCCATTTAATAAAGAAAAATTTTTCAAAAAAGTTCAAGAAACTATTAAAAAATACGGATATTGTTCAATAGCTGCTTCTGAAGGAATTAAATATGAAGATGGAAGTTTTGTTGCAGCAAGAGGATATCAAGACAATTTCGGAAATGTTCAATTAGGTGGTATAGGTTCTACATTAGGTAATTTATTAAAAACAGAATTAAATATTAAAACACATTATGCTGTACCTGATTATTTACAAAGAAGTGGAAGGCATATTTCAAGTCAAGTGGATGTTAATGAAGCTATTAACGTTGGTGCGATGGCAGTAAAATATGCTTTAGAAGGTTATAGTGGATATATGGTAGGAATTAAAAGATTAATGAATGATCCATACTTAAGCACTACTAAATTGATCCCTTTAGAAAACGTAGCTAATGAAACCAAATTAATTCCTGATGAATTTATAAGTGAAGATGGTATGTTTGTAAATGAAAAGTTTATTGAATACGCATTACCTTTAATTGAGGGTGAATATTATCCACCATTTTTAAATGGAATACCTGTATATGCCAGATTAAAACTTGAAAAAATTAAAAAATAAATGCTATTATTATCAATACCGGTTATTTTAACCGGTATATTTTTTAGTGTATAATATATATTATATTGATGTTCAAAAAGAGGTGTTTAAAATGAATAAATTTAAATTACATTCAAAATATAAACCACAGGGAGATCAACCTGAAGCTATAGAAAAATTAATTGCTGGTATAAATAAAAATTATAGGTTCCAAACACTTCTTGGGGTTACTGGTTCAGGAAAAACCTTTACAATGGCTAATGTTATTGAAAAATTAAATAGACCTACTTTAATATTATCGCCAAATAAAATACTTGCTGTTCAATTATACAGAGAATTCAAAGAATTTTTTCCTGAAAATAGAGTGGAATTTTTTATCAGTTATTATGACTATTATCAACCAGAAGCTTATCTTCCTGGGAGAGATATGTATATTGAAAAAGATGCTAGTATTAATGACGTACTGCAAAAAATGAGACTTTCAACTTTAAAATCTGTTTTAACAAGAAGAGATGTTATTGTTGTAGCAAGCGTTTCAACTATATATGCTTCTGGTAATCCAGAAGATTTTGCTTCTATTAATTTGAAATTAGAAGTTGGTAAAGAATACAATAGGAGATTTATATTAGAATCTTTAGCAAAAATGTTATATACAAGATCTGAAGAAAAGCACAGTGGTGGAATTTTCAGATTTAAAGGTGATATATTAGAAATTTATCCACCTTATGAAGATTTTGGAATACGAGTAGAATTTTTTGACGATGAAGTTGAAAAAATTTATTCTTTTGATATATTGAATAGAACAAAGATAGATTTTTTCGATAAGATAACTATATATCCTGCAAACGAATTTGTTACAACTGAAGAAAAAATAAAAAAAGCCATTGATTCTATAAAAAACGAATTAGAAATTCGAATTAAAGAATTTCAAAAAGCTGGAAAATTACTAGAAGCTCAAAGAATTAAGCAAAGAACATTAATGGATATGGAATTATTAGAAACACTTGGACATTGTAAAGGAATAGAAAATTATTCAAGACATTTTGACAATCGAAAACCCGGCGAACCTCCGTGGACATTACTTGATTATTTTGACGATGATTTTATTACATTTATCGATGAATCACATATTGCTATTCCACAATTAAGAGCCATGTGGGCAGGAGATCATTCGCGAAAGAAAAATTTGATTGATTATGGTTTTAGATTACCTTCTGCTTTCGATAACCGGCCTCTAAGATTTGAAGAATTTTTAGAAAGAATTAAACAAACAATTTTTGTATCTGCTACTCCGGGTTCATTTGAATTCGAACATTCGGAACAAATTGTAGAACAAATTATACGACCAACTGGACTTATTGATCCTGAAGTTATTGTAAAACCTACTATTGGACAGGTCGATGATTTTATAGACGAATTAAAAAATGTTATTAAGAGAAACGAAAGAGCTATTGCTGTTGTTTTAACGAAAAAAGATGCAGAAATGTTATCAGATCATTTAAACTTATTAGGAATAAAATCCACATATTTACATTCTGAACTCGATGCCATGGAAAGATCTGAAGTTGTAAGAAAATTACGAAGTGGCGAAGTAGATGTTGTAATTGGAGTAAATTTATTAAGAGAAGGTCTCGATTTACCTGAAGTATCTCTTGTGGCTATCATGGATTCAGATAGGGAAGGTTTCTTAAGATCTGAAACAACATTAATTCAAACAATAGGTCGTGCAGCACGTAATGTAAATGGTAAAGTTATTCTATATGCTGATAAAATTACAGAAGCAATGCAAAACGCTATTTATGAAACAAATAGAAGAAGAAAATTACAAATGGATTATAATGAAAAAAATGGAATAAAACCAAAATCTATAATCAAGGAATTACCCAAAAACATCTTTGAGCAGTTCATGGAAAAAGTTGAAAAACCAGAATTTATTTTTGAAGTTGCAGAAAACACGACGCCTCAGGAATATATACAATTATTAGAATTAGAAATGTTTAAAGCTGCTTCTGAATTAAGGTATGAAGATGCTGCAAAATATAGAGACGAAATTAAAAAAGTAAAAAAGAAATATAGGATAAAAAAATAAATATATATTCTCACTAACCATATATAAAAAGGAGTCCATCATTGGACTCCTTAATTATTATAAACTCTTTCAAACAATTTTATATTTTTCTTTAAAACATCCCCTGATAAAAGATCATTTATAGCTTCTAAATAATGTGTTTTGTTTATTTGTGGAATTAATTTATATTTTGCCATTGTAGCTAAAACTGCCATATTTTGCATTCTAGCATCTTTTAAGTCGTTTAAAAAGACTCTTATTAAATTTATGTTTCTATTTTTTGCTACTTTTTGTATAATTTCATTATCTATTTCTTTAGCTCTCCTTAATCTTACATCAAGTGGTTGCCATACTGCATCATAATATATTACTGTTGAAGAGTCTTTTGAATATTCATTCATTCCTCTTAAAGCCTCATGTCTTTCTAAAGCTATTACTAAATCAGCTTTTCCTTTCATTATAAGAGGAGAATTAATATTATCCCCAATACGAATATTAGATGAAACCGTTCCACCTCTTTGAGCTAATCCATGTGTATCAACACCTCTAACATTTAAATTCGATTTATCTGCAGCTCTTATAACAACTTCACTTAATAATCCTATTCCTTGACCTCCAACACCAATCAAATAAATATTAAAAGCTTTCATTATCTATTACCCCCTTTGGATACAATTTTAAACGATAATGCATTTGTAGGACATGTTTGAACACATGAACCATCACCAATACATAAATCTTCTTGAACCCAAACATTTCCTTCAGGGGTTATTTGATATGCAGGACATCCAAAATCACTTATACATACATATTGATGATCACATTTTTCCGTTACTTCAACCTTATTATTTTTATATATTCCTTTTTTCCTTTGTTCCCTTGTCAATTTTAACATACACGGATGTTTAGCTATTATAACTTTTAATCCTTTTTCTTTTTGAGCTTCTAAAACGTATTCTCTTAATTTGGATTGTTGATATGTATCTACCTCTCTAATAAACTTAACCCCTAATTCTTCTAACATCTTCCTTATAGGAACCGCTTCTGTTGGGCCATTAATATTTTTACCTATTGATGGTAAATCTTGATGCCCTGTCATAGCTGTTGTACCATTTTCCATTATAATCAAGGTTAAATTATGATTATTAAAAATAGCATTAATTATTCCCGGAATACCTGCATGGAATAATGTGGAGTCACCTAAAAAAGCTACAACATTTCTTGTTTTATTAAATAATGATAAACCTGAAGCCGTAGATGTTGAATGACCCATTGATAATAATACTTGTCCCATATTATATGGTTCTAAATATCCAAGAGTATGACATCCAATATCAGCTACTGTAATATCAGTATCTTTCAAAGCATATTTAATTGCATGAAATGCTGACCGGTGACCACAACCTGGACATAACTGTGGTGGTCTTGGAGATAATTGAATTTCAGGAATTTTAATATCTAAATTCGGTAATAAATCTGGCCATGTCTTTTTTAAAATGCCATAAACTTTATCTGGCTTATACTCACCTATCCAATCTTCTATATCAATTTTTCCAATAATTTTACAATTAATATTATTATCAAATGCCAATGCCTTTATATCTTTTTCCATAATATCATCTAATTCTTCTAAAATTTTAACCTCTTCATGTGTTTTTAAAAATTCTATTATTTTTTTTTCTGGCAAAGGATTTGTTATTCCTATTTTTAGAATATCTATTTTTTGATCTGTATACTCTAAAACATCCAATAATGATAGATAAGGCAGACCAGATACTATAATTCCTCTTTTATAATTATTATTGTTAATATATTCGTTAAATTTGGAATTATTAGATATCTCTTTGAACTTTTCTAATTTTTCTAATGCTCTTTTTTTCATTTCAAGAGCTCTTGCTGCAATAGGAATGTGTGGAGCATTAATATGATCAAATTTAGGTGAATAATCATATTTTTCAATTATTAATTCACCAAAATCTATTTTTTGTTTCGCATGACAAACATGTGTAGTTAATCTCAAAATCACTGGCATATGTAATTCTTTAGATAATTTTGCTGCTTCTTTAAACATTTCATATATTTCTCTTGGAGAATTGGGTTCGAAAATAGGGATATAAGATAATTTCGAAAAATGTCTATTATCCTGCTCATTTTGAGACGAATTCGCCCCTGGATCATCACCTAAAACTATCACCATTCCACCTATTAAATCAAATAGACCGAGTTGAACAAATGAATCAGCAGCAACATTTAACCCTACGCTTTTAAAAAAAACCGTTGAAAGATGTCCATTCATTGATGCTCCAAAAGCTACTTCCGTTGCAACTTTTTCATTCACTGAAAATTCAAAATACATAGGATTTTTCTCTTTTGGAATATTTCTTATACCTTCAGCTATTTCTGGAGTGGGTGACCCTGGATATGACGTAACTACTCTTACTCCAGATTCCAGCATCGCTCTAACAAGAGCATGATTCCCCATAACTATTTCGCTTATTGGTCTTTCAGAAATTAATATTTCTCCTAAAGTTTTCATTTTATCACCTCACAAACTATAATTTAATACAAAAAAGGAATGGGAGTACCATTCCTTTTTTTTAATATAATGGTGTAAAATTCATTTTTGTCCAATAATCTGCTGATAATTCTTTATAAATACCATATAAAATATCTCTATGTGTTTGTTCCCACTTAGCTAACTTGTTAAATAAATCTTTAGCTTCTTCATTATTAACATTTTCAGCAGCTTTTTTATAAAAATTCATAAAATCATCTTCAATTAAATATGCCATTTTTACAACGGTTAAATCCAATGTCATATTTTTTATTTGCCCACCTGTAATTTCTTTTAATTCTCTTTTTTGAAACAAATTTTCATCATTTTCTTCAAAAAAAAATATCCAATTTTTTTTCATTTTCATATTTTTCTATTAATTTTTTTATGTAATTTGCATGTCCCTGCTCCATTTCAACCAACATAGAAAAAATTTCTTTTAATTGAATATTAGAAACTGTTTTCAATTTAGTTTTATAAAAATCTTTACCTTCAATTTCTTTTGCTAATGCATAATTTAATATTCCTAAAATCCCATCATTCATTTTTACCCCCCTTATAATTAATTATATATTTGTAATTATATCATATTTTTATTAATTTTAAAAACAACAAATAAAAAAATACCTGCAACTATAAAAATAGCTACAGGTATTTTTATTTAAATTATTGTGGATATTTTACAAATCCTATTAGATAATGTTGATAAGGCATTATTGGATTATAAGGTACTACTCTTACATTCCAACCATATTGACCTCTTTCATCTACTTCAAATTCACCCTCAAAAAGATATGTATCCTTATTAACTTCTTTAACAAGTTTCATATCAAATGATTTTAAAGAAACAACTTTATTATCTTCTAATTTAGCTAAGATAATTTGAGTCAAAACAGAATCTGGACCTATTCCTGGTAAATATACTTCTGCTTTTACTTCAATATTACCTCCTGTAGAATATTCAACATCTTCATTTACATTTGATAAAACTTTAATTTTAATACTATCCCAATTTCTCTCTAATATTTCAACCCAATTTGAGAATTTTTTTGTAATTTCAAAATTACTTTTTACAAATTTTTCTCCTAATTCAGCTGCAGTCATATATAATTTTTGAGTATATTCTTTTAGCATTCTATGTGTATTAAAGAATGATGTTACTGATATTATAGATTCTTTCATTATTTTTATCCATTCTCTTGATACTCCTAATTCTTCATTGTGATCATAATATAACGGTACAATTTCTTTTTCCAATGTATTATACATAGAAACACTATCAATTCTATCTTGTAACTCTAAGTCTATGTAATCTCTTTCATCACCTATAGCCCATCCATTTTTGCCATTATATCCTTCAACCCACCAACCATCTAATACACTAAAGTTTGGCGAACCGTTCATTCCAGCCTTTTGACCACTCGTACCACTTGCTTCTCTTGGCCTTCTTGGATTATTTAACCAAACATCAACACCAGCAACTAAATGTCTGGCAACATTCATGTCATAATTTTCAACAAATACAATTTTATCTTTAAATTCTGGCATTCTGGAAATTTCATATATTCTCTTTATTAACTCTTGACCTGGCTTATCAGCAGGATGCGCCTTACCAGCGAATATTAATTGAACTGGTCTTTCAGGATTATTTAATATTCTCTTAAGTCTATCTAAATCTTTAAATATTAATGTTGCTCTTTTATAGGTAGCAAATCTTCTAGCAAAACCTATTGTTAAAGCATCCGGATTAAGTATTTCCTCTATTTCTTCTAATTGTTCAACTGTTTCACCATGTCTCATTCTTTGCAATTTCGTTCTCTCATGAATAAATTCAATTAATTTCTTCTTCAATGATTTTCTAACATTCCATAATTCCTCATCTGGTATATTATCTATTTTTTTCCACAAATCTGGATCATCAACATTTTCATGCCAATCTTTACCAAGATAATTAGAAAATAGGTCTTGCAATTCTTTAGAAATCCATGTTGTCGCATGAACACCGTTAGTTACATGTGTAATTGGCACTTCAACTGCTTCTAACCCTTTCCAAATATCTTTTGCTAAATCTCTAGATACTTCGCCATGTAATTTACTTACGCCATTAGCTCTTGAAGATAGATTTAATGCTAATGTTGTCATAGAGAACAATTCTGATCCATCTGGCCTTATTTCTGCTCCTAAATCTAAGAATTCTCTTCTAGATGCTTTTAACTGTGGCCAGTAATCCCTAAAGTATTTATCCATCAAATGAAACGGAAAAGCATCATGCCCCGCTGGTACTGGTGTGTGTGTAGTAAATACACCACTTGCCTTTACAGCTTGAACAGCTTCCTTAAAGGTTAATCCTTTTTCTTGAACAAATTCTCTAATTCTTTCCAATCCTAAAAATGCTGAATGCCCTTCATTCATATGCCAAACTGACGGATTATATCCTATCGCTCTTAGAGCCCTTACTCCACCAATTCCCAATAAAATTTCTTGCCTAATTCTCATTTCTTGGTCTCCACCATATAATTGATACGTAATCATTCTATCCTCAGGATCATTTTGTGGAATATCTGTATCCAGATATATTAAGTTAATTCTTCCTACTTGTAATTTCCAGATTTTCGCATATACTTTTCTATTATCCATTTCAACAGAAATAAAAACTTCATTTCCTTCTTCATCTTTAACAGGTACTACTGGAAAATTATCAAAATCATACGGATTAAAGATAGATTCCTGCCATCCCTCTGAATTAATTCGTTGCTCAAAATACCCTTGTTTATACAATAGACCAACAGCAACTAATGGAATACCTAAATCACTAGATGATTTCAAATGATCTCCAGCTAATACCCCCAAGCCACCCGAGTAATTCGGGAATGATTCATGTAGTCCGTATTCTGCACAAAAATACGCGAATTCTCCACCTTTATATTCTCTGTGTGTTGATTTAAACCATGTGTTTTCTGCTTTCATATATTTATCGAATTTTTCTATAACTTGAGAATACAATGAAACAATAGCATTATTTTCTTCTGCCTCATTTAATTTTTTTTGACTAACTTTTTTCAAGAACAATACAGGATTTCGATTAACCTCTATCCATAACTTTTCATCTATCCTCTCAAATATCTCCTGTGCATCGTAGTTCCATGTCCACCAAAGATTCTTACTTAATTCAGGTAACCTTGATAATTTTTCTGGTACCTTAGGTAATACATTTATCTTTGAAATAAATTCCATGGAAAGTCCTCCCTCCAAAATTTAATATATCCAATACTTATTATACCAAAAATTATTGATTTTGTGCAATAATCTCAGAAATTTAACTTTAATTATAATTAATCGCTATTAATCACCTTTAAAAACGCAAAATTTTCAATATGAAATGTATTAGGAAACATGTCAAAAGGTCTTATAAATTCAATATTATAGGTTTTCTTCAAATTCGAAAGATCTCTTGCTAAAGTTGTAGAATCACAAGATAAATAAAAAATATTTTTAGGTTTTAATTGTAAAATCTTAGTTAAGACTTCTTTACTAACCCCACTTCTCGGCGGATCTATAATTAATAAATCTATTCTTTTATCATATTCCTTAATAAACTCCTGAACATCGCTTTTTATAAAAGACGTATTTTTTATTCCATTTATATTAGCGTTGGAATGGGCTGCTTTTACAGAAATACCATTACTTTCAACACCAGTTACATGCTTAAAAAGTGGTGCTAAATAAATTGAAAACAACCCTACTCCCGAATATAAATCCAAAAGATTTCCTGTAATTTTTTCTGATTTAACTATTTTTACAAATTCATTCAATATTTTTTTAGTTACATTATAATTATTCTGGAAAAAAGCTGTAGGTGGAATTTGAAATGTAAAACCATCAAATTCTTCTTTTATAACTCCTTCACCTTTTAATGTTTTATAAGGTCCCCTTAAAACTATAGAATCCGAACCATTCATTACGTGTATAATAGAATCAGATTTAATTCTTTCTTTTATTAAAGATTTAAAATTTTTATAATTAGTGATATACTCTGTTTTAGTAATGAATATACTCATAATTTCATTTTTTGAAAATGATTTTCTCAATACTAAATGTTTAAATTCTCCTTTTTTACTTTTTGGATTATATATTTTTAAATTCAACGCTTCAAATATCTTTTTTGTTTCATTTATAATCTTGTTAAACTCTTTTGGGGCAATTAAACATTTTTTTACGTTTATAATTTCATTACTATTTCTTTTTTTTAATCCTAATTTTATTTCGCCTCTATCATATGCAAAAGAAAATTCCATTTTATTCCTATAATTAATTATTTCGTCAGACCCTATTGCATCTATAACAAGTTTATCATCTAATTTACCAATTCTTCTAACTTGCTCTTTAACTATATTTGTTTTGATTTTTAACTGTTCTTTATAATCTAAATCTAACAATTGACATCCTCCACATTTTTGAAAATACGGACATATCATTCTATTTCTATATGGGGATTTTTCTAAATACTCCACCACTTCCGCAAAATATACATCTTTTTTATTTCCTTTAATCTTTATTTTAACAAATTCTCCTGGATAAGCATGTTCTATCATATAAATTCTATTATCATATCTAGCAAAACCATAGCCACCATTAACTATTTTTTCAACCACTACATCGATAAATTCCATTTTAATCACCTCTTGTCAAATTCTAATTTCATTATAACATATATTTCATTTTTTACCGTTTTTCTGATAAAATATAATAGGGAATATAATTAAAATCCCTTAGATTTTAATCCTTTCATAATTAGATCTGATATCTTTATATAATAAAATTTCACCACGAAGAATGTTGATGCTCCAATTAAAGGCCACAAATAATAAAATATTTTTACATTAAAAAATGATTTATACATAAAATAGGATGATGCCACCGGCACGAGAAAAAATATAATACGGGGGATTTTATTTTTTTTATTATATACAATACTTAATACTGGTGGTAACAAATACGTTGAAAAAAATATTAATCCAAAAACATCGTTTAAAATTAATATTAAAA
Source organism: Marinitoga hydrogenitolerans DSM 16785 (assembly GCF_900129175.1). Classification (NCBI taxonomy): domain Bacteria; kingdom Thermotogati; phylum Thermotogota; class Thermotogae; order Petrotogales; family Petrotogaceae; genus Marinitoga; species Marinitoga hydrogenitolerans. The sequence continues at coordinate 9,694 of NZ_FQUI01000015.1, read as the reverse complement.
AAGCTGAAGTTAATGTAGAAATAATAAAATACTTCATATCTGTTAATCTATACACCAATATTAAAGGAATCAAACTAAAAAAGGATATTAACACACCAAATACTGGAATAAACATTTGAGAAGTAAATAATAATACTGCAATGACGCTTAACATAGCAGAATATGTAATATTTTTTACCATCTAATTTACCCCACTTTCAAAGAAATTTAAATTCAGATAGGAGGATTATTATGGAAAAAAAGAGATTAGAAAATTTTGAAAAAATTATAAGAGATATATGTTTTAAAATTAAGGTGGAAGGTAGAAAAATTATCAAAAATATTGATATTTCTCCTGCCCAATTTGACCTACTTCAAATATTATTTTTCAGAGGTCCAAAAAGAGTTACGGATCTTAGTATGGCATTAGGAATAACAAAAAGCACCACAACAGGTCTTATTAACAGACTTGAAGAATCCAAGTATCTCCAAAAAACCAAAGACGAAAAAGATAAAAGAGTTACAACAATTAAAATAACAAAAAAAGGTGAAAATGTTATTCAAGAAGTTATAAAAGCCCGTGTCGAATTTATGAATGATGTCTTATCTAAAGTTGAAAATCCCGAAAAACTAATGGAAGAATTAGAAAATTTGGATAATATTATTAATGAGGTGAGAAAAAATGAAAACAAGTAAGTTCTCTCTAATATTTTTTTTAACTCTCACCATTTTATCTTTTTCATTTCAATTAACAATTAATGCTCCAAAAGGGGCTCTTGTATACGTCAATAATCAATATATCTTAACAATGAAAAATTCACAGGAAACATTGTCTTTAAGTAAAGGAAATTATGAAATAACTATATCAAAATTCGGGTATATGGATTATAAAACTTCTATATCGTTAAACTCTGATAAAATAGTTACAGCTGAATTAATCCCAATTGCCAGCATTGAATTTCATTCGAATCTGGATAAATTTTATGTTACTTTTGGGGAAAACAAAATATCAATTTACAACGGGGAAATTCTAAAAATACCCATAAACATTAAGCAAATTATAGCTTCCACAGAAAATTATAAACCTCAAACAATAAATCTCGAATTAAATCCTTTTGAAACAAAAAAAATATATATTGATTTTATACCAAACGGTATGGTCACTTTTGAATCCACTCCTACAGCTAATTTATATATAAACAATACTTTTGTAGGCGAAACACCTTATTCTACAATATTATCTTTAAACTCCACATATAATATAAAATTAAAAAAAGATGGTTATTTAACTTTTGAAAAAAATATTTCTCTAAAAAACGATGAACCTATAAAACTTCAATATGAATTAAAAAAAGGAATTAAATTATATATTGATTCTTCACCACAAAATGCTTTAGTCACAATAAATGGAAAAAAAATGGGATATACTCCAAATACATTTACAGTACCCTCAGGAAGTCTAAAAATAATTTTATCAAAAATTGGTTACATCTCAAAAGAATTATCAATAAACTTAGATAAATCTTTAGAAAAAAAACAATTATTTTTTGAATTATACGAAAATAATAGAATTATAAGATTTCAAGATTCAGAAAATCTTGATTTTTATTTAGATGGAAAATATATTGGAGAAAATGTTGAATATTTAGAATTAGATGGCATGCCTCACATTATAGAAATAGTTTCAAAAAATAACGAAAATATTTTTTTCAGATATATTATAAATAAAGATCTCCCAAAAGAAATTATTCTAAATCCAAGGTTATCAACATCAGTAGAGGTTTTGTCAAATAAAAAAATATTAACATATATTGGAGATAAATATGCTTTCGCGCCTTCTACAATATTAATAAATACTATGCAAAATACAAAAACATTAGATGTGTATTATTTAAATTCAAAAAAATCAACAACATTAAGAAAAAATAGATCACAAACAATTTTTTTAACCAATTCTGATAACGTTGGTGCGGTTTCATTATTCACTTCTTCCTCTTATGCATTAATATATATTGACGGAAAATATATAAACAAAGGATATGTTTTAGGACATGTTTTAAATAATGGAGTTCATAATGTTACTTTTAAATTCGCTGATGGAAAAACATATAATATTAACATAAATATCAATAATTTCGAACATAAAGTTATTTTCTTTTCTAAGGCTAATCTTGTTCCTGTAAAAATAATAAATACTAAATCTTTTGATATATATATTGATGATATTAAATATACAGCTTCGGAATTAGATTTAAGATTAGAATATGGAGTTCATAAAATAAGTGTATATAATGGAGAAAGAAAAATTACCGAAAGATATATTTATTTAACAGATGAAGGTAAATATATTAATTTGGATAATTGGTATTAAGGGGGCTATAAAATGAAGAAATTACTTATTTTTGTTACAATGCTAATATTTGTTTCCTTTTTATTTGGAGAAATAATAGACGTAAAACCAGCATCTCCAGTTTATCCTTATGTGTATAAAGTAGTTAATGCAGGTATAATGGAAACTGATACACAAGGAAAATTTAATGGAGCTATTTCTGTTTCAAGATATGATTTAGCAATATTTGGCTCTAATCTTTTAGATTATCTTGATACAAATTATAAGAAAAGATTAGACTCCTTAGACGCATCGTTAACAAACTTAGAAACAGAAAAACTACCTGAAAGAGTATATACGTTAGAAAATTTTATATTCTCACTTGATGCTGATTATAAAAATACAAAAAATATTGTAATGGAACTTTCTGATAAAGTTAAAAATTTAGAAAATGCTATAACAATTGAATCAACTGATTCAAATAATCCTATTTTTAATGCTATTGCTCAAAATGCATATATGGTTGCAGAAAAAAAATCTGTAGAAAAAATTAATGAATTATATGAAACTACTTTAGCCTCCATAGTAATATTCAGCAACAGAATGAATGAGTTTGAAAGTGCTGTTGAAGAAGTTTTAGAACAATTTGCTAAAACTAAAGAATATATGACCAATACCTTAGATGATTATTTAAAAAGAGAACAAAATAATTATAAATCATATATAGATGAATTATTCACTAAAGAAAGAGATGGTTTAAAATTATTTATTACTAACGAAGTTGCAGCACAAATGCGTTGGAAAAAGGATAGCGATAGTGCAACTATTACGCAATTAATGAATGAAATTAATGATTTGAAAAATGAATTATCTTCTTCTAATGCATATATTGATAACATTATACAGCAAAAATTTGATTTCCAAATAAAACCTCTAATAAATTTAACAACAAAAATCCCCGAATTAAGCAATCAAATAAAAGAATTAAATGATAAGGTTTTACAATTAGAAACATCAGGAATAAGTCCTACTGATTATTCAACAATTTCAAATGACACATTGCTTTTTAAAAAATTGCAAAGCATTGAAAATTCTATAAATTCACTTGAATCATTAAAAATTAAGGTTGAAGAATTAGAAAAAGTAACGAATTCATATTCTGCTATTTTATCTGATTCATCAAATAGATTAAACAATTTTGATAATAAAATATTAGAATTCCAAAAGGATCTAAGCAATTTAAAAACAACTATACAAACAGAATTACCAAAAGAATTATTAGATAGATTATCTATAATAGAAGAACGTTTAAACAATATGACGAAATTACAAAATGCAGCTGATGAAATAAATAAATTTAGTAAAAAATTGCAAGAATATGATCAAAGAATTGGTTTATTAGAAGGAGCAGCGTTTGACAAAGAAAATGAAAGTATTTCTAATCTATTTACAAAACTTGATCAAATCGAATCAAGAATTAATACTAATGATTATGCTGTTTCAAATCTTACTGCTCAAGTTTTAGGTATGGCAAAGGATTTACAAGATTTCAAAAATGCTGTAGAAGAAAGCGGATTAAATAATATTGGAGAACTTTTAACAAATATAAATTCCGCATTACCCAAAATTTCAAATATTGAACAATTAAGTACAAAAAATTATCAAGAAATACAAAAAATAAATGATAAATTAAAAGTAATAAATGAATTAAAAATCAAAGATGATGATTTGACAAAGAAAATTAGAGATATGAATAAATTAGTTCAAGACTTGGCTCTTCAACCTCCAACAGAAAGATTACAAACTGATGTTATTAACAATACCAAAACCTTATTTGAACTGAAAAGTGAATTTGATAAGAAAATGTCACAATTAGATACATTTGAAAAGAGATTAAAATCATTAGAAAATTCTATCTATACTTTGGAAAATTTACCTTCAAATAATAAAGAAGCTTTGACAGAAATTATAGGGGAAATGGTCACCCAATCTATGATGAAAAAATCTGATGATATTAAAAATTACGTATATATGCAGATAAAGGATGATTTAATAAAAGAAAATATGAAGTCTTTAGAATCTATTATAACAAGATTAAACAATGTTGAACAGAAAGTTGAAAATGTTTCTGATATATCTTATATTGATGAAAAAGTTATTAATTTGGAAAAAAATATTACTGAGTTGAAATCCCAAAATAACAAAATTACTTCAGAACTTTTGGAAATGAAAAAAGATATATCTAATACAAATGATTTGAATTCGAAAGTTCAAGAATTAGAAAATAGAATTAATAATCAAAATATTTTAAATAATATTATATACGGATTAGTTGGTGGTATTGTGGGCGGTATTGCTGTATATGTAATAATGGGAGGAATATAATGAATTACGGAATCGCATTAGGAAGTGGTGGAATCAGAGGAATGGCTCATATTGCTCTTTTGGAATATTTAGAAAAAAAGTATAATAATAAACCTTTAGTAATAACTGGTTGTAGTGCTGGATCTATAATAGGCGCTCTTTATTCTTTAGAACCTAATAGTACATTAATAATGAAAAAACTAAATTATATTATTAATCATTCATCTAAAGAAATTAATCATATAAGAAAAAATTTAGAGAATAAAGTTACTGGATTTGCAAGATTATTAGCTTCAACTGGTATATTAAACAATGATATATTATTTAATCTTTTAAAGTCTTTATTTCATAAAAAACGTTTTTCAGATTGTAAAATACCATTTGGTGTTGTTGCCGTCGACATTGATTCAGAAAGCATTGAAGAAATTACTGAAGGTTATATTTTAGATGCTGTAATGGCTTCGTCTAATGTTCCCGCTGCTTTTACACCAAAATTATTAGGGGGAATGAGATTAATTGATGGTGGTGTGATTGAAGAAGTTCCTATAAATTTATGTAGAAAATTAGGTGCTGAATATGTTATTGCTTCTCATATACCACAAAAAAGTAATTCTTTTAGTGATGGATTAGAATATATAAATTTTATTTCATCTTTAAGTGTTGATTATATAACAAATAATCATTTAAAAGAAGCTAATGAAGTATATATATTTGATTCAATATACCAATGGTATGATTTTAATAAATTTAAAGATATTTATTTTGAAGCAAAAAAGAAACTTGAAAGAAGTGAAAAAAATGCGTACAATTAAAATAGCTTCCGGAGATTTTAAATATGGTGTTTATTGGAATTCTGGAGTAATATCCGAATTTATGAATCATAATATACCTATTTTTTTAAAAGCATCTGGATCCAGTGTATTATTAATATTTTTTATTTCAAAATACAAAAATAATTTTTTCGGTAAAATGATTGAATTTATAAAAAATTCAAAGATATTAGATCGTTATTTTTTTAAAGATAGTATATATGAAAACTTATATAATCAAGCTCTTGCTTTATGGAGATTAAATAGGAAAAAGCAATTCGAATTTGAATCTCACAAAGAATTAGAAAAAGAATTTAAAAATTATTTTGGAAATATAAAAATTAAAGATTTAGGAAATTTCTTTCAAATTGAGACTTATGATATATTAAAAAAAGAAATTTATAATTTTAGTCCTGATGAATTATATATCAATGCATTATTATCTTCTTTTTCGTCACCTCCATTTTTCAAATATTTTGAATATAATGAAAAAAAACTTATACCAACAGCTGAAATATCATTATGCCCTTTGGAAATTAAAAACATTGATATTGTGACCTCATTAGAATGTTCTTTGAAATTGCCTATACCTAAAAATGGTGCTGAAATCTTACTTTATTCATTTTTTTTGCGAAAAAAGAAATTATTTGATATAATTACTAAAGACACCGATGTTTTAACTCCTTTAAAACCTGCTTCATTGTCTTTAAGTGGAGCATCTTATAACAACGCAAAAAAAACTGCTAAATTATGGATTGAAAAGAATTTGGAGGTCTTAGAATGAAAAAAATTATTCTTTTATTTTTTATTATTTTTACTATTGTTTCTTTTTCTTCAACTATTCATGTGAGTGCTGACACTGTTAAAGGCGGAGACGACTTTTATGTTTTAAAAAACAATGTTCAAGTTATTAAAGATACACTTAATGTATTAACAAATTTAGCTACTGTTACTTTAGTTAATGATGAATGGAGGAAATTAGAAGCTGAAGGTGGTATAAAAATTAAAACTGATACAATGGAAGCTACTTCATCAAATTTAAATTATGATTTAAAGAATGATATAGGAATATTAAAAGGTTCTGTAGAAACCAAAATTACTTTAAAAAAAGAAAAAAAAGATATATATATTTTTTGTGATATAATCAACTTTGATAATAAAAATAAAACTTATTCCGGAAAAATGTTAGATGAAAATGCTTTGGTAAAAATAATTAAAGAAGATTATATAATCTTCGCAAAATCATTTGAATATGATGAAAACACAAAAATACTCATATTGAAAGATAATGTAAAAATTAAAAATGATAAGAAAAAAATAAATATGGATACTTCTCAAGCTACATTTAAAACAGATAAAAATGAAATTTCCGCTGAAAAAGTTAAACTGACTCTTGAAATTGAGAATAAGGAGGAAAATAAATGATTGATATTAAATTAATAAGAAAAAATCCAGAAATTGTAATTGAAGCTTTAAAAAAAAGACATCATGAAACTGATCTAATTAACCAAATAATAGAATTAGATGAATCCAAACGACATATACAAAAAAAAGTGGAAATATTACGTGCACAAAGAAACTCTTTATCTAAACAAATTGCAAAGTTAAAAGCATCTGGTGACACTGAAGAATTAAAAGATATTATGATTGAATCAAAAGAAATTGGTGATGAAATAAAAAAATTAGAAGTTGATATGAGAGAAATCGAAGATAAAATACATATAAAATTATTATATATACCTAATATTCCTGATGATTCTGTTCCTGTGGGAAAATCTGAAGAGGATAATATAGAAATAAAACGTTGGGAAAACCCAAGAAATTTTGATTTCAAACCCAAAGCTCACTGGGATTTGGGTCCTCAACTCGGAATGTTAGATTTTGAAAGAGCTTCAAAATTAAGTGGTTCAAGATTTTCTATATTAAAATCACAGCTTGCAAAATTAGAAAGATCATTAATAAATTTTATGCTTGATGTTCATACGAAAGAACATGGATATATAGAAATAATACCACCTCATTTAGTAAAAAGAGAAACAATGTTAGGAACTGGACAATTACCAAAATTTGAAGAAGATGCATATAATACAAAAGATGACGATTTATTTCTAATTCCAACTGCAGAAGTTACTTTAGCCGGCATGCATCAAAATGAAGTTTTAAGTTTTAAAGATTTACCATTAAAATATGTTGCATATACTCCATGTTATAGACGAGAAGCTGGAAGTTATGGTAAAGATGTAAGAGGTATGGTTAGACAACATCAATTTGATAAAGTTGAATTATTCTGGTATACCACCCCTGATAATTCAGAATCGGCTTTAGAAGAACTAACTTCTCATGCTGAAAAAATTCTGCAATTATTGAAATTACCTTATAGGGTAATCACATTGTGTACTGGTGATTTAGGTTTTGGAGCATCTAAAACTTATGATCTTGAGGTTTGGTTACCAAGTTATAATAATTATAAAGAAATATCTTCCTGTAGTAATGTAAAAGACTTTCAAGCACGACGAGGTAATACACGATATAGAACTAGAGAAAATAAAATGGCATATGTTCATACTTTAAATGGTTCAGGACTAGCTGTTGGTAGAACACTCGTTGCAATAATGGAAAATTATCAGTTAAAAGATGGAAAAATAAAAGTACCTGATGTTTTAATACCATACATGGGAGTGGAGGTTATTGGTTAATGCCTAATGCCTTTTATGGTACTGTAAAAAACGAAACTATTATACTTGATAAAAATGAAACTTCTCATATAAAAATAGTCAGATTTCATGAAAATGACGAAATTAAAGTATATGATGGCAATGGAAATATTTATTATTGTAAAATTGATAAAATTAAAAAAAATGAAACTATTTGCCAAATAGTAAAAAAAGTGTGTTTTGAAAAAATATATAAACCGCAAATAAACTTCTATATTGGTGCAAGCAAATTCGATAGAATGAAATTATTAATAGAAAAATTAGTTGAATTAAGGGTAAATAATATTTATATTTTTCACGGACAAAAGTCACAATTAAAATTCAAAAATTTAGAAAAATTCAAAAGGACTATTATAGAAAGCTCAAAGCAATCAGAGTATCCGATATTCCCAAAAGTTGAATTAATTAAATTTGAAAAATTAAATTCAATAAAAAACCCATTTATTCTAGATTTAACAGCAAAATCAGATATCAATTTTGCATTGAAACAACTAAACAATCCTGAAATCATCTCTATTATTTTAGGGCCAGATATGGGTTTTTCTAATGATGAATTATCGAAATTACCATCCTTGTACAGAATAAATCTTGGAAATTCTATAATGCGATTTGAAACAGCCGGAATTTATATATTAAGTATATTAAATTATTATTTTAATAGATTATATTAAGAACTTTTCCTTTTTTTCTAGAGTCAAATATAAATAGACTCATAAATGGGAGGGAAAAGTATGATGAAATCTTATATTAAATTCTATGAAGAAACAAAAAAAGAGTATCATGACATGTTAAACCATGCTAAAAGACCTCATGATGTTGTAAATGTTTTTGCAAAGTATACTTTAAATTTTTTGAAAAAAACATTCCCAGACAAAATCACAGATGAACACTTAAATTATATTGTATTTGATGAAGAACTTGAAGAAGGTTACTATTTTGAAGAACCCTTAATGAACATTTTAAAGGAAGAATTCGAAACTTCAGATTTGCCTTCAATATTGAGAAAAAAAGCTAAAGAAGCCAAAGACCGATATTTGCATATAGTAAATGATAATGATAGAACGGAAACATTTAGGTTATCAAATAGTTCAAAAAATTATTGATTAAGGCGGAAATCTCCGCCTTTTTTATTTATATATCTTCCTAACTTTGACAGCAATCTGGGAAATTTAAGGAAAATGGAACGGTAGAATGCGGGTTTGAGACGATAAAAGTATGGAAAAATAGGATTAAAAAAAATCGTGTGGTGACACAAAGTATTTTAACAATAGTGTAATTTTCTTGATTTCATAGTGTTTTTGTGGTATAATATACAGTGACATTATGAAATCAAGAGGTGATTTTTATGTTTTTAAGAATTGTTAAAAATAATAAAGGAACAGAATATTTGAGAATTGTTGAAAATTATAGAGAGAACGGTAAAAACAAACAAAAGGTAATAGCGAATCTTGGTCGAGTCGATAACATAAGTGAAAAAGAAGCAGAAAATATGGTAAATA
>NZ_FQUI01000014.1 GCF_900129175.1 Marinitoga hydrogenitolerans DSM 16785 | reverse complement strand
GGGGATGTTATCTAAAACTATTTTACCAGAGGTAAAACTTAAAAACAAGCAAAAAATAAATACTGAAAAAGATGCTCAACAGAAAACTACTAATATAAAACATATAACTAAAAACACATAAATCAATATAAATAAAATATATTTACTTTTCAAAGAGCATATAAATAATAATAATAATAATAATAATCAATAACAATAATATAATTATTCTATACTAATTATACGAGGAGGGGGATTAGATGAAAAAATCTTTTTTCTTCATAAGTATTTTTTTCTTAGCATTTTTATTGTATGGTTGCATGAATTTGAACAGTGAAAAAACATATTATATAGAAGGGTATTTTAAGGATGACTGGGGTGATGGACAGTTACATCCATGGTCTGGAAAATTTCTTATACTTGCTTTAGATTCAAGTAATAAAATTAAAGGATATGATATTGCTAATGACCAAGAATCAACAGATGACTATTTTAAAATAAAAAACTTGCCTGAAGGAAATTATATTTTAAAGGTATATACGGATTCCAATAATAATATTGATGAAAATAATTTAGAACCATTATTAAATATTACACCAGATGCAACAAAACATTATAACTTAACGAATAATGCAAGTATCACTATTCTTTTTGGTGAAGATGATTAAGGGGGGATAAAATGCCAGAATTTGCAAATCCATTTTCCGGATTAAAAAGTGATAGGAAGTTAACAGATGAAGAATTAATTAGGGCTATCCGTTATATGATCGCAGCTGAGTATGAAGCAATACAATTATATATGCAATTGGCAGAGTCTACAGATAATAGATTAGCTAAAGAAGTATTGATTGATATTGCTAATGAAGAGAAAGTTCACGCAGGAGAATTTTTGCGATTATTGAAAGAACTCGACCCAGAAGAAGAGAAATATTATATTGAAGGTGCAGAAGAGGTCAAAGAAGAAATTGAAAAAATGAAAAAGAATGATTAATAATAAAATAACCGGTATCAATTTATTGATGCCGGTTATTTTATTATTAATATCTAATTATTCATGATATGTTTTAATTATTTGAAAATATTATTATTTATGATATAATATCTCCGTTAAATTCAAAAAATGGAGGTGAACGATGAAAATACATGTTATAGGTCATAAAAGACCCGATACAGACAGCATTGCAGCATCTATATCATATGCGTATTTAAAAAATCAAATTGATGAAAAGAACGAATATATTCCATTTAGATTAGGTGAATTAAATCCTGAAAGTAATTATGTGCTTGATTATTTTAATATAGCGAAGCCAAATTATTTAGAGCATGTATATATACAGGTAAAAGATGTAATGATTGAAAAAGTAATAACAGCGGATAAAGAATCAACTATTTATGAAATAGGAAATACAATGCTTGAAAAACAAGTAAAATGTATCCCAATTGTGGATGAAAATAGAAAATTAATTGGTCTATTAACCGAACGTGAATTAGCTAAAAATTTTTTAAAAGAGATTCAAAATTTTACTTTAGATGAAAACCCTCCAAAAGTAAAAGATATAATTAAAACAATGAATGGAAAGTTAATTGTTGGAGATGAAAATAGAAAATTAAAAGGTTGTCCGACAATAGGAGCTATGAGTGCTGATGAGGTAAAACGTTATGTGAAAAAGGATGATGTTTTAATTACTGGAAATAGAAAAGATATCCAAAAAATAGCTATTGAAAAAGAAGTAAGTTGTTTAATAATAACAGGTAATTTTATTCCTGATAAAAATATTATAAAACTTGCCAAAGAAAAAAATATTCCAATTGTTGTTTCTCCACATCCAACATATATAACTGCTCGTTTGCTTAGATTAAGTACACATGTTGAAAGGATTATGGAAAAGAAACCCCTTACAACGCATCCGGAAGAAATACTTAAAGACTTTGAAGAAGAATTAATGCAAGATAAAAAAGGAATTGCGATAGTTGTTGATGATAATATTAAAGTAAAGGGAATTATTACAAGACATGATTTAATAAAACCAAAATCAAAGAAAATTATATTAGTCGACCATTCTGAAAAATCTCAAACTGTTGAAGGAATTGAAGAAGCAGAAATTTTAGAAATAATAGATCATCATAGACTTGGAGGTTTAGAAACAGGACTTCCAATAACTGCTCATATTAGACCAGTTGGATCTACTAATACAATAATTTGGGATTTGTATAAAAAAAATAACTTAAAACCCCCAAAAGAAATTGCAGGATTAATGATTTCAGCAATATTATCTGATACAATGATCTTGAAATCACCAACAACAACTTACGAGGATAAAAAAGCAGTAGAAGAACTTTCTAATTTATTAAAAATTGATCCTATTGAATATGGAATTCAAATGTATAAAGCAAAAACCAATCTTGAAGGATTTTCAGAAAAAGAAATTTTAACGCTTGATTTGAAAGAAACACGTTTATCTAAAGGGAAAATCGGAATTTCTCAAATCGAAGTAATCAATCCTGATCAAATACTTTTGAAAAAAGAGAAAATTATACATGCAATGGAAAGAATTGCGAAAGAAAAAAAATATATATTATTTCTTTTCTTATTAACAGATGTTTTAAAAGAAGGTTCATACATATTTGCAGCAGGACAATATAAATTAGCAGAAAAAGTATTTAAGACTAAATTTCACAATCAAATTTCGTTTTTAGAAGGGATTGTTTCAAGAAAAAAGCAAGTTATGCCTTTAATTTTTAGAAATATTTAAAAAAGATATTTTTTATCGGTAATTAAATAGTTGTAAAGATATAATTAAAGAGCGCTAAATGCGTTCTTTTTTTATATTTTATATAAATCAGAGATTATAAATGATTATATCCGTTTAGAGAAGGATATTGTTAATAAATATAAAAAATCTTTATTTTAATAATTGGTTTTTTTGTATTATAATAATATTAGAATTTTCTAATATTCTTTTTATATTGAATTCAAAAAGGGAGATGATAATATTGGATGAATGTAAGTTGATTTCTAACATTTTTAAATCTTTATCGCATCCGATTAGATTAAGAATTATCAAGCTTTTAAATGGGAAAAAATTATCTGTTTTAGAAATTGCTGAAAAATTAGGAACAAGTCAATCGAGTATTTCCCAACATCTTAAAATTTTAGAAGAAAATGGAATTATCGTGAAAGAAAAAAAAGGAAATGTTGTATATTGCAAATTAAAGCATAATTTGGTTATGGAATTATTATCTGACGGAAAAAGAATAATTTCACAAGAACTAAAAGAAGTTAATAATATAATTAAAGAAGCATAATATACACACTTTGTGAAGATAAAAGTTTTAGTAATTTAAAGATTTTTTTCACAAATAAATTTTTAGAAGGAGGGAGTATTTTGAAAAAGTACATTTCAACTTTTCTAACCTTATGGGCTATTTGGATAGCACTTACAGGGTTTAGTATTCAAGAGATATTAACAGGTTTATTAGTATCTCTTGTATTATCAGGGATAATTTCAAAAGTAGTTGATTACTCTTTTGATTTTACTCTGATTCCAAAGGTTTTTATGTTCGTGTTTGTTTATATTCCTGTTTTTATTATAGAGATGATAAAAGCAAACATTGATGTGGCTGTCAGGATTCTAACTCCATCTTTACCATTGAATCCAGGATTTGTAAAAGTTCCCACAAAATTAAAGGGTAACGTTGGAAAATTAACTTTAGCAAATTCTATCACATTAACTCCAGGAACATTATCCATAGATGCTGATAAGGATAGTATTTATATTCATTGGATTGATGTGAAAGGTGAAACTCCCGAAGAATATCAAAAATTTGTTTCAGGAAAGTTTGAGAAAATTTTGGGAGGGATATATAAATGAATATTTTTATTGGAATTTTAATTACATTTGGGGCTTTTTTTTCTGTTTTAAGACTCATTTTTGGACCGACCACACCAGATAGAGTAGTTGCTGTAGACACTTTAAATGTCATTATAACAGGTTCAATAGTTTTTTTGGCTTTTGTTTTCAACAGTAGTTTATATTTGGATATTGCTTTAGTTTATGGAGCATTATCTTTCTTAGAAACTGTTGTAATTGCCCGTTATTTGGAGGGGAAAAAATGATTGTTATAGGATATATTTTAATGACCATAGGAGCTCTTTTTTATGTTTTAGGTGGATTGGGTCTTATTAGAATGCCAGATGTTTATAATAGACTTCAAGCTGCAACTAAAGCTACAACGTTAGGAACTTTTTCACTTGTTTTAGGAGTTGGGATTGCAAATCCTTCATGGTTTATAAAAACATTATTAATTGTAATCTTTTTAACTATTACAAATCCAGTTGGAAGTTCTGTTTTAGCAAAAGCTTCTTATATTTATGGTATAAAACCTTTTAAATTAGTAAAAAACGAGTTAGATGAGCTCTACAAAAGTAGAGGTGATGAAAATGCAGATAATTGAAATTTTAGTAGGTATTACATTGTTAGTTTTTGCTTTTTTAGCTATAGAATCAAAAAAAATAATTAATTCAGTAATTTATTTATCAATATTGAGTATGTTATCAGTAGTATCTTTCATATTTATGAAAGCTCCTGATGTTGCTATTACAGAAGCAGTAATAGGTTCAGGTTTAGTAACAGCAGTATTTATATTTACCCTTTTTTCTATAAAAAAGGTTGGTGATAAAAAATGATGAAAAGATTTATTGCTGCATTAATAGTATTAGTTTTAGGAATTTTTATTTTTACTAACCTTTATTCAACAGGTGAAGGTAAATTATTCCCAAAATTTGGTGAAGTAAACTTAAGCGAAAGAGTATCAAATAGCTTTGTAAATAAAAATGTTAGTGAAAATTCAGGTGAAGTAAAATTTAAAGAAACAAAAAATGCTGAAAGTGGTTCTGCAAATATGGTAACTTCAATTGTTGTAAACTACAGGTCATTTGATACATTAGGCGAAGTTACAGTATTATTTGTTTCTGCTTTAGGTGTTGGATTATTATTAAGCGGTAACACAAGAATGAAATTTAAAACACCACCAAACTTTATTTTAAAAACTGCAGTAAGAATAATTTCAGGAATTATTTTAATAACAGGTGTTTATATATTCATTCATGGTCATTTAACTCCTGGAGGAGGATTTCCAGGTGGTTCTATGATTGCTTCTGCAGTATTATTGTTCTACTTATCTGATGATGAATTCAGAACAAAAGTAAAAGCTTTTAAAGTATTAGAAGGAACAGCTGGAAGTTTATATTTAATATTTGGCCTTTTAGGAATATCATTGGGTGGATATTTCTTATACAATTTTTTACCTACAGGTACAGTTGGAGAATTATTCAGCGCAGGTATAGTTCCAATTATTTACATTTTTGTAGGATTAAAAGTAGGATCTGAGCTTTCAAACTTAATCTCAGATTTTCTCTCAGAGGAGGGGAAATAAATGATACAATACTTATTTATTGGTTTAATATTAATTGGTATATATGGTCTTCTAACTCAAAAGAACTTAATTAAAATTGTAGTAGCATTAAACGTTTTAGAGATTGGTGTTAACTTGTTTATAATTTCCATAGGTTATGTGAATGATGGTGTGGCTCCAATATTATTTAAAGGAGTAGTATCAAATAAAAATATATTTGTAGACCCTTTACCACAAGCGTTGGTTCTTACAGCTATTGTCATAGGTGTTGGAGTTACAGCGTTAGCATTAACAGTTGCAAGAAAACTTTATGAAAAATACAAAACATTAGAATTGGATGAGATGGGGAGTGAAAGCAATGATTAATCCTGTTTTATTAATAGCGATCCCTTTATTGTTTGCTTTTTTGTCCGTTATTTTCAAAAAAGCTGATAAAACATTACTATTAGCTGCAGTTGCATTTAATGTTTTTGGAACTTTGATTATTCAGGAAGGAAATATTATCATTGGCGGTTGGAAACCACCATTTGGTATAAACCTCGTTGTTGATCAATATTCAATATTTGGATTAACAATATTGAATATTGTTTTTGCTTTATCTGTTATTACATCAGTAGCTTCAATAAAAAAATATTCAACTGTACTATTGGTTTCATTAGCTTCCTTGAACGGAATGATGTTAACTGGAGATTTATTTAACTTATTTGTATTTTTGGAAATTGCATCAATTTCAGCATATATAATGTCAACAATGACAAAAAATTTTAAAGGAACATTTAACTACATAATTTTAGGAGCTTTTGGCTCAAATCTTTATTTATTAGGAATTATAATTCTTTATGCTACAGTAGGAACATTGAACATGGCTGATATGGCTTCAAAAATTAGCCTTGTAAATAATAATGTATTATTATTAGCAGTAACATTTATATTTGCCGGATTTGCTGTAGAAGCTAAACTAATGCCATTCAACGGTTGGGTGAAAATGGTATATGGAAATGTTAATGATTTAAATGGTGGAATCTTTGCTTCTGCATATGCAACAGCTGCCATTATGATGTTTGGAAAAATATTTACAAATATATTTGTAGTAGACGGAACATTGAAAACACTATTACTAACAATTACAGTGTTAACATTTGTATTCGGAGAAATTGCAGCTTTTGCACAAAAAAATGTAAGAAGTATTCTTGCATTTTCAAGTATAGGACAAGCTGGTTTAATAGCAACATTGTTCTTAGCTGGGATTACAGGTGGAGCAATGATGCAAGTTGCAAATAATGCCTTTACTAAATTATTAATGTTCACAATTGCAGGAGCAATGTACGTTTATGCTGGTACAGATAATGTAGATAAATTACAGGGTTTATTCAAGAAACATAAATTAATAGGTTTTGGATTTTCAGTAGCAGCACTTTCTTTAGTTGGACTACCATTATTCTATGGTTTTTATGTAAAAATATTTACATTAACAAATCTATTCAAATTAAATAATTTTTGGATTCCTGCATTAATACTATTTGCAAGTTTAATTGAAGGTATTTACTTCATTAGAATGCTAGTTAAATTATGGAATCCTGGAGAAGAAGGAAAAGAATCAAAAGATGAATATACAACAAAACTTTCTTTGGAAAACACATTTGCTTATGCCGTTTTAGCTATTGCTGTTGGATTATTCATAATTTACATTAGTTTCAATCCGGAATTTATAACACAAGGTATAAGTAATTACCTTTCCAATATACCGGGAGGGATGTGAAGTGGCTTTAAATACTTTAATTTTATTCATATTATTAGGTAGTTTAGTAACATATATTGTTTCAAAATTCAACAAACAAGCTGGCGCATGGTTAACTATAATAATTTCATTAGTATCATTATTTGCAATTTATACATTAAAGGATTCATCTGGACAAATTTTTAATATATTCAATTATGGAAATTATTCATTAGATTTAGTATCAACATCATATGCATGGTTCTTCTCAATAGTAATGGTAATTGTTTATTCAATGGTAGCTTTCTTTAATACATATTGGATGGAGAAAGTTATACACCCTGCAGCATACAATCTATTCTATGTATTATCTTTAGGTGGAACAATTGGGGTATTTTATGCAAAAGACTTTTTAACATTATTTATTTTCTGGGAATTAGTAGTTTGGTCATCAATGTTTATAATTCCATTAGGTAAATCTCGAAGAGCTTCAGTTGTTTATTATGGAATAAGTACTATAGGTTCATTTACAATGTTATATGCTATTTTAATGTTGAATGTAAAATATGGAACATTTGAAATAAATACAGTTATTCAAAAAATGACAGAAGATTCTAATTTTGCAATTCTCTTCTTCTTTTTGATAGTAATTGCTGGTTTAACAAAATTAGGTGTATTTCCATTCCATACATGGTTACCTATTGCGCATGGTAATGCACCGCATACATTTTCTCCTGTATTATCAGGTGGCCTTGTAAAAATGGGTGGTTTTATAGCATTTTTAATGACGGCAGTATTACCAACTTCCAAAGTATTTTCAAATCATTTGAAAATTTTAAATAACCCATTTGAAAACTATATGTTGATGATATTAGGAGCTATAAGTATAATTATTGGTACATTAATGGCTATAAAACAAGATGATGCAAAAAAACTCATTGCTTATTCCACAGTAAGTAACAGTGGATATATATTAATTGGTTTATCTTTAGTTGATCAAACAGCATTTGCTGGTGGTATGATGCACGTATTTAATCATGCTATGGCTTCAGCCGCTATGTTCTTGTCATTTGCAGCTATTGCATATAGAACAGGAACAACAAAGATATCTGAACTTGGCGGATTAATTAAAAAAATGCCTGTTACTTTTGCAGCATATTTGATCGCAATAATTTCATTAGCCGGAATTCCTCCAATGAGTGGCTTCGCATCAAAATGGCTTATTTTTCAAGGGTTAATTAGAAAAGGCAATATGTTTATTGCTTTTGCGGCATTCTTTGGTAGTGTAGGTTCATTCTTATATGTTTTCAGACCTTTAGCAGGTGCATTTTTGGGTCAATTATCACCAAAACATGAAGATGTAAAAGAAGTTCCTTTTTTAATGCAATTACCAATGTTAATAATATCTGGTTTAACTATATTATATGGTATATATCCTGGTTTAATGTTAAAATATATAGCTAAAATACAAGAAATGGTTGGTATAAAGGCTATAGTTATTGATGGATTTAAAATTATAACTCCAAATGGTATGTGGGATTCATGGGTTGTAACTCTTGTGTTTACAATTGGATTTGTTATAGCAGCAATACTTTATTTTGTACTTCCAAAAGCAAAATCAGTTGGTTTGATGGATACATATACATCAGCTGAATTTATTCATGATCCAGATAAATATCATTATGCATCGAATTATTATGCCCCATTTGAAAGATTATATAAAAACCATCCTTCAGTTGAAAAATTCTATGACTCAGTTGCTTTAAGAGTAAAGGAATTAGGTCAATTGGTAAGAACATGGTTCTTTAATGAAAATCCTGCGTTTAGTATTTTCTGGATTTCATTAGTGATAACTGCAATATTTATGTGGGGTGATAAAATATGACAACATTCTTTTTAGCTGTTAGTTTAGTATTATTAGCATTCTTTTGGCAAATAACATTGTCTGGTATTCAAAGAAAAATAATTGCGAGAATACATAGACGAGTTGGTCCTCATTGGTATCAAAATTTCATAGATTTATTTAAAACATGGAGTAAAAGTTCAATTTCACATGGATTTATATATGATTTTGGTGTATTGATGGCTTTAGGTGGAACAATAGCAACGTTAATATTTATTCCAGCTGGTCATATCGTAGTTTTTGATAAATTGGATAATTTCTTTGTTATCGTGTATCTTTTAGCTGTTGGATCTTTAGGAATGGCTATGAGTGCTGTTGGATCTGGAAACCCTTGGGCAAGTATAGGTGTTATGAGGGCTTTAACTCAAATGTTGGGTTATGAATTGCCTTATATAATGACTGTATTTGGGATTATATATGCAAATAAAACAGCTTCTATTCATGCTATAGCTCAAGCCCAACAAACAATGGGCATCCTTGGATGGAATATGTTTAGAATGCCTTTAGGAGTAATAGTTGGATTTGTAACATTAATGGGAATGCTCGGTAAAAAGCCTTATGATACCCCAATTGCTCCAGCAGAAATTGCATCTGGTCCATTAGTAGAATATGGTGGAAAACATTTAGGAATGCTTATGTTACAGCACGAATTTGCAACATTTATTGAAATTGGTTTATTTGTAAATTTATTTTTAGGAGGCGGAACAATAATAACATTTTTAATAAAATACTTCTTTGTATATGTTTTAGCTACAATGATTTCTTCAGTAGTTGCCCGATTTAAAATTGATCAATTAGTAGTATTTTATTATAAAGTACCTTTAGCTTTAGCTTTTATTCAAACAGCAATTGTAATATTCACCGGTTTGGGGGTGAGCATATGGCTTTAAATGAAAATGAAAAAATAAATGAAATTGATGTTAATGAATTAGATTGTAGAGATACTTTGACATTTTGGGAAAAATTTGGAAATATATTTAGAAGCAAATCTATTTGGATGTTGCATTACTGTACTGGTTGTGGCGCTATGGAATTACCTCCAACAATGACATCTAGATTTGATATGGAAAGAATAGGTATGGCTCCAATGGCAACTCCAAGGCAGGCTGATGTTTTATTGGTTACAGGATATTTAAGTGTTAAAACATTGAGAAGGGTAATTTATACATATGAGCAAATGCAAAATCCAAAATATTTGGTTGGTTTTGGATCTTGTACCTTAAATGGTGGCGTTTATTATGATTCATATGCCGTTATTTCAAGATTAGATTATTATTTACCTGTAGATTTATACATTGCAGGATGTATGCCCAGACCTGAAGCCGTAATGTCGGGATTTAAAAAATTAATGGATATGATAAAAAAAGGTGATGCTCTTGGATGGAAAAGATATCAGAAATATTATGATTGGTATAAAGCTAATCAGGTTCGAGCCCTTGGGGAGGTGTATGTAAAAGATGAATTCCACGAATAATATAATTGAAGATATAAAATCTAAATTTAACCCTGAAAATATTGAAAAAGTGAAAAAAAATCAAGTTGCTATTGATTTAAAACATGAAGAAGTCCATTCGGTATTAGCTTATTTGAAGTCTCAAGGTTGGAAACAACTGACATTATTAACCTGTATAGATTGGATTAAAGAAAACAAATTTCAATTAGTATATATAATTATGAATTGGGAAAATTCTATGACAATTCAGGTGAGAACAAAAATAAATAGAGATAATCCGCAATTTAGAACCATAATAAATATTTATCCTGGTGCAGAATTTTATGAGAGAGATGTTCATGAGTTTTTTGGCGTTGAATTTGAAGGAAATGAAAAAGCAAACAAACCATTATTTTTAGAACTTTGGGATGATATACCCCCAATGAGAAAAGATTTTGATCCATTAGCTTATTCAAAAAAGAAATTTGATGTAAGAGAATATAAAGTTGATTTCATTCCGAAAGAAGGTGAAGCTGAATGAAAAGACAGGTGAAATTATTTTTAGGACCAAATCATCCAGGTATGCATGGTAATTTCAGTGTTCATCTTTATGTTGACGGTGATATTGTAGAAAAAGCAAGGCCAGTACCTGGAATGCTTCATCGAGGATTTGAAAAATTAATGGAAAGACGATTATGGATGAATAACCTTGCTTTAATACCAAGGATTTGTGTTCCAGAACCTGATATAAATGAAATGGTATATGCTATGGGTGTAGAAACATTGGCCAATGTTGATGTTCCAGAAAGAGCTCATTGGATAAGGATGATAATTTTAGAATTAGCAAGAATTGCAAATCATTTAATGTCTTTAGGTGGAATTGGTGGTCCTACAGGTTTATATACTGGTCCAAATTGGGCTATAGCAGATAGAGATTTGATATTAGATATATTTGAAGAAATTACTGGAGCTAGAATTTATCATATGTATATAGTTCCTGGTGGTGTTAGAAAAGACCTTCCAAATGGTATTGAAAAGAAAATAGAAAATTTCCTTGATTATTTAGAAAAAAGATTACCAGAATATGATGATTTAATCTTAAAAAATCCTATGGTACAGGTAAGAACTGTTGATAATATTATTTTAACAGAAGAAGTATGTTGGGAATTGGGAGTCACTGGTATAGGGTTAAGATCGTCTTCTGGAAAACCTTATGACATCAGAAAAATAGATCCATATGCAAGATACGATGAAGTCGAATTTGAAGTTCCAATTGCAACATATTCTGATGCATATACCAGATTAACAATAAAATATAAAGAAATACAACAAAGTATTAAAATAATAAGACAAGTATTAGATAAAATGCCAAAGGAAGGTCCTGTTAGAGTTAGTTTTTCAAGAGGAAGTGCTTTAAGATGGAGAGTCCCAAAGGGTCAGGTATTTAGCCATATTGAATGTGCCCGTGGTGAATATGGTTATTATATTGTTTCAGACGGTTCCAACAAACCATACAGAATAGCTGTTAGAGGTGCTTCTTATCCACAAGGGTTATTAGGTATAGAAAAATATTTACCAGGTACAAGAATTGATGATGTTGCTATTTGGTTAGATACTATGGGGGTATGTGCTCCAGAAATTGATAGATAATAATTTATTTTAATTATATAATTTTAAAAAAGGGAAAAATTTTTATCCCACCGGAGGTGAGTTCATGTCTGAAATAAACAAAAGTTTTTTTTCTCCAGCTAAAGCCTGGAAATATTTAACAAAAAAGCCAGTTACTTTACCTTTAGATAATATAATAAAAAATCCTCGTGAAGCTGCTGATAATTATAGAGGTTTTCATACAAATGATTGGGAAAAATGTATAGGATGTGGGACATGTTCAAAAATATGTCCAGCAGAAGCAATAAACATGATAAAAATACCTGAGTTACCCGATGAAGAAGGGTCAAAACCTGAAAGACCCGCCTTTGACTATGGACGATGTACATTTTGTGGTTTATGTGTAGATATATGTACAACAGGTTCATTAAATATGTCAAAAGAATATGTACATTTATCTAATGATCCAAACACATTCTTTTTCTTACCCAAAGAAGATGGTATTCATCAGATCAAGGTAGAAAAAGCATATCAAAGAACAGATGACTCAGAATTACTTGATCTCGAAAGAGTTCCAATGGAAATTGTTGATGCAGAAACAAGAAAAAAATCATTTATAGAAGTTGTGAAGGGCTTTTCGAAACAACAAGCCATTGAAGAAGCTGCAAGATGTGTTGATTGTGGAATATGTACAAAAACATGTCCAGCTCATATGGATATACCTGATTACATTAGAACTGTATATGATGATAATGTAGAAGAAGGGTTAAGATGGTTATATAAAACAAATCCTTTGCCATTAGTTTGTGGAAAAATGTGCACTCACAGATGTGAAACATCATGTACTATTGGCCACAGAGGAGAAGCTGTATCCATTAGGTGGTTAAAAAGATATATTGTTGATCAAATTCCAGCAGAAGAATATCATGATGTTTTGAAACACGACCAACAAATCATTAAAAAAACGGATAAAAAGGTTGCTATTGTAGGTGGAGGGCCTGCAGGTTTATCTGCTGCATATTACTTGATATTAATGGGATATAAAGTTACAGTATTTGAAGCTGAAAAAAGACCTGGTGGAGTTTTAAATTATGGAGGGCCAACATATAGATTGCCGTTGGAGTCATTCGAAAAAGATTGGAAATATATAGAATCATTAGGTGTTGAGTTTAAATTAAATACAAGAGTTGGTGTGGATGTAACTTTAGAAGAACTAAAAGATAACTATGACGCTGTATTTTTATCAACAGGATTCACATTAGGGAGAACAACTGGTGTTCCTGGTACAGAACATCCAATGGTAAAACAAGCAATGGTTGTATTAAAAGAAATGAAGTATTATGTTGTTGGAGATGGGCCAAAACCATATATTCCTAAAAAATTAGTTGTTATTGGTGGCGGAAATGTTGCTATGGATGTTGCAAGAACTATGGTAAGATTACAAAATATAGAATATGGTAAATCAGAAGTTCATGTTGTAAGTTTAGAAAGAACCTTAGAAGAAATGCCAGCCGATTGGGATGAAATTGAAGAAGGCGGCGAAGAAGGAGTAATCTTCCACCCAGGTTGGGGACCAATTGAAATAGTAACTGAGGGAGATAAAATTAAAAAAGCTAGATTTAAAAAAGTTTTATCTATATTTGATGAAAATAGAAGGTTTAATCCAAAATATGATGAGTCACAAGTAATAGAAATAGAAGCTGATTTGGTTGTTGAATCTATTGGACAAATGCCAGATTATTCATATTTACCAGAAGAGATTAAAAATAAAGTAACAATTGAAAGAGGAAGATTAAAAACTGATGAATACAATCATGTAGTAGGAATTCCATGGTTGTTTGCAGGTGGAGATATAGTGCATGGTCCAGATATAATTCATGGTATTGCAGATGGTCATAAAGCGGCACAAGGAATAGATTTTTATTTAACAGGTTATGATAAAGATAAAAAATAAAATATAAAAGGTGAAGGATAATTCCTTCACCTTTTAGTTTATGATATTTCGTATAGTAGTATCTAATGCTGTATTTAGTGAAAATGTAATTGTATATAGATTTGATTTTGGATAGTAATAATAATTAAATTCCAAATTTATAGGAATATTTTGATCTAAAAGAAAATAGATTTCTGGTGAAATTACAAAGGAAAATCCAAAAAGATTATTAAAGTCAACATTTTTATAAATTAAACTTAATGTCGTATCAATATCTCCAACAGAAAATAAATTATAGAAATTCATTCTCTTATTAGAATTATCAGAAAAATTTAATAGTTCTATGTTTATACCTAAAATCTGCTTAGCTAAACTCAAATTATTCAATAATTCATCATTTTCTTTAATTAAAGAAACTTTTCCATATAATGGATTAAATACGTAGTTATTTGAATAATCTAATTCTATACTAAATGAGTTTAATATTGGAGAGTAATTATCGAAAAAATATGCAGTATTGAATGAAAAAGCATGAATATAATTATTTAAACTGTTCATAAAATAATATTGTCCAGCGAAATATAACCCTAAATTATATAGATTTTCAAATATCAGGTAGGGACTTAAATAATAATTGTTAGACTCCAAAAATTGCCCATAAAATCCAAAATGTGTTGTTGAAGCAATAACTTTTGATGATTCTCCTATATCCAATTCATTTGGTATGGATAACATAAAATTACCATTTAAATCTTGCATATCAAAATAATAACTTTTCAGATAGTTTAGTTTTAAGTTTATCCAAGGATTAGGATTTAAATTCAAGTTAGTAGTTAATCCCATATCAACTAAATTATAATCACTTGAAAAAGTAGAATATTGTCCAAAATCAATATTATAATATGGGTATTTTTCAAAAGATAAGGATAAATATTGTGAGGAATAATTCTCTGTATAGTCAAAATTTCCAATTATATTTATACCATATGCATCATATTTAGAAATATCTGTATCAAATAAATTATTTCTAATTTGTATTGGAAAGTGATTATTATGCCTTTCAATGTCAAAAGTATGCATTTCTGGATCAATATCAATTTTAATAGAAGGATCATACTCTAATTCTATATTTTTAGTAGTTATAATTTCTTTTGTTCCATCTTCAGTGATAATTCTAATTTTTGTCGGTATTTTCATATTATCTAAATCTATAATTATTTTGTCTTTTATACGCTTTACAGAAGCATCAAAGCTTTTTGGATTTTCAAATAAATCATATAATATATCTTTTTCAACATATTTTGAAAGGAAATCGAAAAATTCCTCTTCAGTCGGATTTTTATCTTTATACTCATAATAGTATTCAGATAATATATTTAATAGTTTTTTTCTTGAGAGGTATTCTTCTAAGGAGAATAATGCTCTTTTTCCTTTATTATAATATATATAAGATGCAAAATTCGCAGGAATTTCATCAATATTATCTTTAATAGCGTTTTCAATATTATAATATCCTAATTTGAATATAGCAGCTTGGTCCAATTCAGAAAAGTCCTTTGTAATATCTTTTGTAATATTTTCAACCAGAATATCAGGGAGAAATGTATTATATAATCTATCATCATCATATTTTTCATACATAGAGATATGAGCAGAATAATCAGCTAAGGATTCACTCATAAAATTATTATTTGCAAAATCCACACCTACACCTATTCCAAACCACATATGTGCTAATTCATGAGAAATAACATAAAAAGTTAAGGGTTCGAATAGTCCTGGCAATACTAAATCAGCTGTGGTAAAAAAACCATCTCCTAATAAAAAGATACCGTCAGCAGCCATGCCGTATACTCCAGGATATGGATCTTGAACAATATTTATTTTTTTATATTTTAATTCACCAAAATCTTTTGTATGTAATTCTAAAGCTTTTATTACATGTGTAGCCATAATAGCTGCTCTTTGTTCTTGCCCTTTTCTAAACCATACATTAATTTCATAATTTTTGGTATTTAATGTAAGGTTTTTATAAGAATTTTTATTTGCTAATATTAAAGGCATAGTTCTGTATTTTCCATATGAGTAGTAAATCCCTTTTTTATATATTCCTGATATTATAGGTATAAACTTTTTATTCAAATTTTCAAATTGTATAGATACATTATGCGAAGAAAGTGAATAATCAGTATTTCTATCAAATATTAAAGGATACCATCCAAATCTCCATATTATAATGTCATCAAAAAAAACATTATCAGGAGCATTTCCATCAAATAAATATGTTTTAAATTTTATTATTAATGTTTTTTCTTTTGATTTTACTTTTAAAAGTGAATTTTTTATTTGATAATCTCTGAATCTTTTTGATGAATAGTCTTCTATAGTATAATCTAAATAATTATTATTTTCATCTTTAACTTCTAAAATTTCAATTTTAGATTTCCTCTTTGATTCAAACAATGCATTTATATATGGATTATCCTTGCTTTCTAAATTAGGAAATAAGGCAAAATATGGATCCTCATTATCTGAAAGATGTACTTTCATGGTACCAAGTATAACCTTTGAATTTTCCAAAATTTTAACAGTTAAATCATAATCTGCAGCAAATACTATAAAAGAAATAAATAAAAATAATAGCACTAAATATTTTTTCACTCAATATCACTCCTTACAATTTTTATATAATAAAAACAATAATATTATATCATAAGTTATAAAAATAATTTTAGATGTATAATTATGATATAATTATTCTATAATAAATTATAAAATTTAATAAAAAGGAGACTAAATATGAAAATTTTACACACATCTGATTGGCATTTGGGAAGAAGGCCTACAGGAGGAATTGGAGAATATTCTAAAATACGTTATGAAGATTATTTTTTAGCTGCTGAATATATTGTCGATGAAGCTATTGAAAATAAAGTAGATATTTTTATTATTGCTGGAGATTTATTTGATAGAAGTTCATTATTACCTGATATATTATTTAAAACAGAAAATATTCTTGAAAAACTTAAAAAATCTAATATCACGACATTATTAATAGAAGGAAATCACGATAAAATTTATTCTCATAACGATTCGTGGATATCTTATTTGGAAAATAAAGGACTGGTTAAAGTACCAAAATTTAAAAAAAATGGAGATGATTATAATTTTATTCCAATAAGAATAGACAATATAAATTTTTATGGTATACCTTATCATGGAGTCCTTATAGATGATATTCTTTTAGTATTATCAAAAAAATTAGATGAAAATGAAAAAAATATAGTTATAGCACATACTGCAATTGGTGGAAACTTTATTCCAGGATGTACAAAAAGAGAAATAATTGATTTGTTTAAAGATAAAGTTTTATATATTGCTGGAGGTCATTTGCATAGTTTTAAAATATATCCAGAAGATTTGCCATATTTTTTTGTACCAGGTTGTCCTGAATATTGGGATTTAAATGAAAAAAATAATAAAGGATATATTATATTTAATACAGAAAACAAAGAATACAAATTTTATCCTTCGAAAAAAAGAAAAATAACATCATATAAATTCAAATCATCTGAAAATATTATAGAGAAAATAAAAGATATAGAGATTGAATATAATGAAATAATTATTTTAAAAATATTAGTGGATTCTGATGGATTAATTGAAGATAATGAAATAGAGCAGATTTTAAAAGATAAAGGAGTATTAAAAGTACTCATACAAAAAAAATATGATATAAATGAAGAATATAATTCATTTGAAGAAGTTGATACTAAAAGCATAGAATATAAAGTTGTTAAAAAATGGGGGAATATCTTTTCTAAAAATAGTGTGGAGACAGTTAATTACATTGAAAAGTTAAAAGAAAAAATTACAGAAAATGATAATGAAATTTTTGAAGTTTTTGATCATTTTTTAAATAAACTGATAAAGGGTGAAATAGATGAAAATAAATAAAATTTCATTGAAAAATTATAGAAATCATATAGATAAAACAATAGAGTTTAAGAATGGAATAAATATTTTATTGGGCAAAAATGGTTCAGGCAAAAGTTCTATATTTGAAGCTCTTGGTATAGCTCTTTTTGATGTTGAACCAAGAGATAAAAACCTAAAAAATGCCGTTAATAAAGAAGCAAAATTTTCAACTATAACAGTTGAATTTGTAGGAAATGATGATGTGGAATATATAGTTGAAAAAAAAATTGGGAATCAGAGTAAACATATGTTAAAAGAAAAAAATGGAGACACATTATCTGAAAGAAAAGAATATGTTTTAAAAAAAATTGCTGAATTGGCTGGAATTAATGGAAAAAATTCAAAAGAAATTTTTAAAAATGTTATAAGTGCTTATCAAAATGATCTTATCAATATTTTTAATCTAAGTCCATCACAAAGAAAAGAATTGTTCAATAAGATTTTTGATACAGAAATATATGAAAAAATATATACACATCTTTTAAATTCAGAAAATAAATATAAAAATTTACTATCAATATATGAAGAAAAAATAAATCTATTGAAAGAACAATTAAAAGAATATAATAATGTAGAAGAAGAACTTGAGAAAATTAACGCAGATATTTTAAATTTAAAGAAAAAAATAGATGAACTTGAAAATCAAGAAAAAGTTTTTGAACAAGAAATAAAGAAAAAGGATCTCGAAATTAAAACTTTAGAAAAAATAAAACGTAATTTAGAAATAAAAGAAGCACATCTTAATAATAAACAAGAAAATAAAGATAAATTAAAAAAACAAATTGCTGATGCTCAAATGGCTGTAGAAATGCTAAAAAGTACCGAAAATGGATATAATGAATATATAAAAGCAGAAAAAAAGTTAACAACGCTAAATGATTCTGAAAAAGAACTAATAAAAAAACAAAAATTAAGAGATAAATTACAAAAGAAGATAAATGATTTAGAGACAGAAAAAAAAGTTTTTAAAGAAAAAATAAATAATGAAAATAAAAATTTGGAAAATATAAAAAATGTGTTAGCACAAACAGATAACAAACTAGTTGAATTTGAAAATAAGGAAAAAATTCTTCAGAATGAAATCGAAAAAATTTTAAAAAAAAGAGAACAACTTGATGTTGAAAACAAACTATTTAAAATGGATTTAGATAAATATAATGAAATAGTTTTTAATTTAAGTATATTAGATGATGAAATAAAGAAAGAAGATTACTATAAACAGCATTTAGAAGAAAAAGAAAAAAAATTAACTAAAATTGAAAGTGCAATAAAAGAAATAAAAAGTAAAATTGTTGAAGAAGAAAGTTTAAGCAAAAAGTTCGATGAGTTAAAGCTTAAACTTGAAAATTTAGAAAATTCAAAAAAACAATTATCAAATGGAATTTGTCCTATCTTAGATGAAAAATGTTTGAATCTTGAAGAAAAAGGTGGAAGTAATACCTATTTTGATAATTCAATAAAAAATTTAAATAATGAAATTAAAGAAATAAAAAAGAAAATACAAAAATTGGATAATCCAAAAAACAAATTAGAGAAAGAATTAAATGATTTAAATGAGGTTAAAAGCGACATTAAAACATATAATAAATATTTAAGCGATATTCAAGATAAGAAAAAGGGAAGAGAGAATCTCTTAAATCAAAAAAGTAATTTAGAAAGAAAATATGGAAATCTTGCTGAAAAAGAAAAAGAATTAAGAAATACTTCTAATGAAATACTAAAATCTATAACTGAAATTGAAAGTAATCTCAAAAATATAAGAAAGCAAATTTTAGAAATGGAAAAAGAAAAAAATGATAATATGAAAAACTTTAATGAAATACAAAATGAAATTATATTATTAAATAATAAAAAAGAAAAAAATATAAAAAAAATGGAAGAACTAAAAAAAGAAATCAGTGATTATGAAAATCTTGATATAGAGTTAGAAAGATTAAGAAAAGAAAAATCTAATATCGAGAATATAAAAATAAAATACAAAAAAGATTATGAAGTTTATATCGAAAACAAAAATATAGCAAAAAATCTTGAAAAGTATATTAAAGATTATGAAGACATAGAAAAAGAGATTGAAGTTATAAAAAAAGAGATTGAAAAATTAAAACAAAAAGCTAATAACTATCCAGATTTATTATTATTGGAAGAAAAAAAGAAAAATTTAGAAAAAAACCTAAATAGCATAAAGAAAATATTAATTAATTTAAATTCACAATATGGATCTTTAAAGGCAAATAAAAAAAATCTTGAGATTAAGATAACAGAAAAAAGAGAGAAAGAACAAAAAATATCTAAATTTGAAGAAGAAAAAAATACAAATGAAGAAAAGTATATTTTAACAAAAGAATTTAGGGATAAAATTAAATTAATGGGAAAATATGTAAGCTCAGAATTTACTGACATTATTTCAAAAATAGCTACAGAAAATTATAGAAAAATTTCAGGGAAAAATGAAAATATAATTTGGAGTTCCGAAAAAGAGTATTTGGTTATTTTAAGAGATCCCGTTAAAGGTGATCGTGAATTTTCTATTCTTTCAGGTGGAGAACAGGTTAGCGTAGCTATAGCTATACGAACAGCATTGGTGAATTTCTTGTCAAAAGCAAATATTTATATTTTAGATGAGCCAACAATTAATCTTGATGAAGAAAGACGAAATATGCTTGCTGAAAATCTTAAAAATATGTTAAATGAAATAGAACAAGCTTTCATAGTAACACATGACGGAACATTTTCTGAAATGGCTGAAAATATAATAGAAATAACAAATTCCGGCAATTAAACGCCGGAATTCATTTATAACTTATATTATCAGCAGCGGATTTAGCTGAAGAAAATGCCCATTGTATATTATATCCTCCAGTGTCCCCATCCACATCTAATACTTCACCTATAAAATACAAATTTTTAATTAATTTTGATTCAAAAGTTTTAGAATTTATTTCAGTTGTATCCACGCCACCTGATGTAACCATTGCAATATTAAAATCTCCAATTCTATCAACAACAAATTTATGATTATATAAAAAATTTATTATTTTATTTCTGTCATTTTTTGAAATATTACCACATTTTGTTTTTTTATTTAATTTGAGCGTTTTGAACATAATTGCAATAAATCTTTTGGATAGATTATATCGTTTTAGAACAAAAAAAATCTCTTTGTTTTTATTATTATTAATAGTTTTTATAAAATCTTCTCTAAAATTATCTTCCGTTTCGAATTTTACGAATGAAATTGTTATTTCATTACCATTGGATATAAGTCTCGAACTATTTAAAATCACAGGGCCTGAAAATCCTTTATGAGTAAAAAGTAATTTTCCAAAAAATTTTTCTTTTTTTATTCTTAAAATAACTTCAGTTGAAAAACCAGATAAATCAGAAAAATAATAATCTTTTATGAAAATAGGTGTTAAAGCTGGTTTTGGTTGTATTATATTATGACCGAATTTTTTTGCAATTTTATAACCATCTCCAGTTGTTCCTAATGAGGGATATGATTTACCTCCAGTTGAAACTATCAAATAATCAGAATAATAAGTTTTATTTTCTGTTTCCACAACAAACTTAGAATCAATCTTTTTTACATTTATAACCTTTGAATTATAAATTATATCAACTCTATTTTCTTCGCATTTTTTCATTAACCAATTTAATACAGTTTTTGAACGCATACTTTTTGGGAAAACTTTATTTTCCTGAATAATATATTCAAAATCTATTTTTTCTAATAACTCTTTATTAGAAAAGTGGTACAAAGCTTTTTTTATAAAATTTTTTTTATTACCATAATGTGTTATTAATTCTTTGAGATCATCAGTATTAGAAAAATTACATTTTCCACCACCGGAAATTAATAATTTTTTTCCTGGACTATTATTTTTTTCTAAAATTAAAATTTTTTTATTCTTAATATTTGAGCCACAAAATAATCCACTAGGGCCAGCACCTATTATTATTACATCAAATTCTATATTCATAAATATACCTCCGATTAAAAATGGACAGTCAATTGACTGTCCATAAATCATTGAATCAAATTATCAATAATAGATTTATAAAAATCTAAAATGTTGTTATAATTACTCGCCAAAATATCTACGTTGATTTTTTTATTTTTTAAACCCGAAAAAGTAATATTATTATATTGTCTTTCTGAAACTAGTATTTCTTTATTAGTAACTAAAATATCATCACTGTATAATTTATAATTAATATTGTATCGTTCATAAAAATGAGTGAGCAAATTATTCATATCAATTATTTTTATATTCTTATCTTTAATGGATTTTGAGAATTCTTCAGACAAGTTAATTAATTTCTGAGTAAAATTCAACAAATTGTCTCTATAATATAAAGAATTTTCAGGATCAATAATTTCTAATTTTTTTTCTATTTTATATGCTATAACTACCGAATACAGTGGGTCTGTCCATAAATAGGGATTATCTAAAAAGGGATAATATAAAACTCCTTCAGATAGGATAACAGAATTGAGATTTTTTTCTAATTTTAATTCATTATTGATCATTATAACTAAATCTATATTTTTATAATCGTTAAGTGCAGTATTTGAGGTTTTTAAATCGTTAAAAGAATCAAAAATATTAGTTATACTAGCATTTGGTGAAATTTCTTTAACAATAAGTTCTAAGGGTTTTATTGAAGTTACAACATTTAAAGAAAAAATATTAATCATAAGCAATAAAAAAAGAAATACACAAAATTTTCTCATATTTTACCTCCGTAATTTTAGTCAATAGGTATTATATCATATAAAAAGACAAAAAACAATATATATTATAATTTGATTTTTTCCTATTATTAAGAAAAGATATAAAAATTAAAAAGAATAAATTATAAAATTATAAAATAACACTTGACAAAATATAAAAAATAATTTATAATATTATTATGGAGGTGATGATATGGTTGGGGCGATATTAATGATTTTATATGGTATTATTTTATTTTTTTGGGGAGCTAAGATTTTTTGGGCATCTTTTTTTATTGGTTTGGGTTTATATATATTATATACTTATTATAAAGCATTTAAAAGAAAGACTATACAGAAAACTTTTTTAAGAACTTCAATAAAAAAAATAATTGATGAGAATGATTCTGAAACCGCCGCAAATATAATTTCAGAGAAAATAAAATATCCAGTTGGAACAAAATTTGTTATTAAAGTTATTACTGATGAAACAAAAGTCAATCTCGTTTTTCCATTAGGAATTTTGTTATCTATGAAACCTCTATTATATAGTTTTAAACCACTATTAAAAAAAGCGATTATATCAAAATTAAAAAAAGAAAATAAATATATTGATTTTGATATAGATGAAGCAGTAAATGCTATTATTGAATCTGTAGATTATCTTTTTGATTTTTATGGAGATTTTGTAGATGTTGAAACAGATGGAGGCAAAACCAAAATAAAAATTTATGTTGCTTAAGGAGATGGATAAAATGTATAAAGCACCAACTATTTGTCCGGTGTGTTATGGAAAAATGAATATAGAAGTTTTAAGATGTTCAAATTGTAATTCTAAATTAGAAGGTAATTTTGAAATGAATGAATTTGCATCTTTAAGTAATGAAAACGTTGAATTTTTAAGGCTTTATTTGTTAAATCGTGGTAATCTTTCTAAAGTATCTGAAATTTTAAAAGTCTCTTATCCGACAGTATTAAATAAATTCAATAAATTATTGCAAGATTTGGGATATTCATCTAATGATGAAATACAAAATAAAACCGAAGAAGAAATAATATCTTCAGAAAAAAAGAAAATACTAGATGATCTTGAAAAAGGTTTATTAAAACCTAAAGAAGCTGTTGAAAAATTAAAATCATTAAGGGGGTAAAAAGGATGAAAGAAGAATTGGTAAGAATTTTGTTTATGGTTAAAGAAAATAAAATTGAAGTTGAAGAAGCAGCAGAATTAATAGAAGCATTTTTTGAAACAAAAAAAGAAAAAATCAATACAAAAAGAAAATTAGTTATTAAGGTTAATTCAGGAGATGGTGATAAAGTTAACGTGAAAATTCCATTAGGATTAATAAAAATGGCAAAAGCATTAATACCTTTAGGATTAGCTCAACAAGGAGCAAACATAAGTAAAGAACAAGTAGATCAAATAGTTGAAGCACTAGAAAATATCAATTTTGATGAATTTGAAGGAGAGAATATTGTAGATGTTAATACTGAAAGCGGAGATGTAGTAAAAATCTTTATAGAATAATAAAAGAAATTATAATATTAAATTACTTTGTTTTTTAAAATTATTTAATTTTTTTATTTGCCCTTGACTAAAAGAATATTTAATGGTATAATAAATTTGGTTTTGCCGAGATGGCGGAATTGGCAGACGCGGTGGACTCAAAATCCACTGAGGGTGAAACCTCGTGTGGGTTCAAGTCCCACTCTCGGCACCAAATTTCAACCGGCTTTAATAAGGCCGGTTTTTTTGTTATAATATAAAATAGATTTTGTTATGGAGGTGGAATTATGGCAAAGGTTGCATTTACTTATGAAATACCTGAAATAGCAGAAAAAAAATTGACTGAAGCAGGTTTTGAACTCTGGATTAACAAAGAAGATAGAACTTTAAGTCATGAAGAGATAATTGAGTTAGCAAAAAATTATGATGCTTTAATTACATTATTAAGTGATAATATTAATAAAGAAATTATTGAAGCGGGAAAAGGAAAATTAAAAATAATTTCTAATTATGCTGTAGGATATAATAATATTGATGTTGAGGCAGCTAAAAAAGCGGGAATATTTGTAACTAATACACCTGGAGTTTTAAGTGATGCTACAGCAGATTTAGCCTGGGCCTTATTATTTGCTGTTGCAAGAAAAATTGTGGAAAGCGATAAATTTGTTAGAGAAGGTAATTTTGTAGGTTGGAGACCAAAATTATTTTTGGGTTATGATATTAAGGGTAAAACATTAGGTATTATCGGAATGGGTAGAATAGGAAAAGAAATGGCAAAGAGAGCAAAAGGATTTGAAATGAAAGTGTTATACTATAAAAGAAACAGACTTTCTGAAAATGAAGAAAAGAATTTAGGTATTGAATATGCTGATCTTAAAACTTTAATAAAAGAATCTGATTATATATCCTTGCATACACCACTTACTGAAGAAACTTATCATTTATTAGATGAAGAAGAATTTAGTCTAATGAAACCAAATACAATTATTATAAATACAGCGAGAGGTCCTGTTATTAATGAAAAGGTTTTAATAAAATATTTAAAAGAGAGAAAAATTGCAGGTGCCGGTCTAGATGTATATGAAGAAGAACCAAAAATACCACAAGAATTAATAGAACTTGATAATGTTGTATTAACACCACATACTGGAAGTGCAACATTTGAAACTAGAGATAAAATGGCTGAAATGGTTGCTGAAAATATTATTACAGCATTGAAAGGAGAGATTCCGCCAAACAATGTCTATTGATTTAATGGAAATATATAATAAATTACTAAAATTATATGATATACCAGAAGGTTGGTGGCCTGGAGATACTAAATTTGAGATAATGATTGGAGCATTATTAACCCAAAATACCAATTGGAACAATGTTAAAAAATCTTTGGATAATATAAAATCAGCTAATTTGATGAACCCAGAAAAATTATATATTATTCCAGATGAAAGACTTGAAATTTTAATTAGACCCTCTGGTTTTTATAAAGTAAAAGTTCAGTATTTAAAAAACCTTTTAAAATGGTTTAAAGAATACAAATTTTCATTTGAAAAAGTTAATGTGAAAAGTAAAAATGAATTAAGGAGTGAATTATTAGAAATTAAAGGTATAGGAAAAGAAACTGCAGATTCTATTTTATTATATGCTTTTGATAAATTGAGTTTTGTAATAGATGCATATACAAAAAGAATATTTTCAAGAATAGGGTTAAACATAAAAAATACTTATGACGAATATAAAAAATATTTTGAAAAAAATATCCCACAAGATTTAATAATATATAAAAATTTTCATGGATTAATCGTAGAACATTCAAAAAAATTTTGCAAGAAAAAACCGATTTGTGAAGATTGTAAACTTAAAAAATTATGTAATAGAAATTTATAAATTTAAATTTTATTATTAACAAAATGTTGATTTTTATAAATTTTATATTATAATGTATATAGCATGCATGTGTTTATCACATAGAAGATTGAGGGGGTATTGGTATGAAAAAACAGAGTCTTTATATTAAATTAGGAATACCTATAGCATTATTTGTCTTAATATCATTGTTTACTTATTTTTCAACTCTATATATTACTAATCTTCAAAAAACAGATGGACTCGTAATAAACTTGGCTGGGAGACAAAGGATGTTAACTCAAAGAATGACAAAAGAGGCTTTAACGTATTATCTTTTTAAGGATGATAAAACTAAAGAAAGCTTGTTAAACACAATTAAAGTTTTTGATACAACATTAAATGCATTAAAAGATGGAGGAAAAGCCCCTTTTGATCTTGCGTGGGAAAAATTAGTAGATGTTCCACCGGCATCAGAAAATGTAAAACAACAACTTGAAAAAGTTAAAGATTTTTGGGTAACTTTTAAATTTCATATGGATGAATTTATAAAATCAGACAATAAAGAATCTTTAGACTATCTTTTATCAAATAATATACCATTATTAGTTGAAATGAATAAAGGGGTTACTTTGTTTCAGCTTGAATCAGAAAAAAAGGTTTCATTTATGAAAAACCTTCAACTAGTGTTATTTTTAATATCATTATTAACAGGGATTTATGCTATTTATATTCTTAAAAAATCTTTATCTCCTTTAAAAGATCTTGAAAAAATAGCTGAAGGTGACTTAACAGTTTCTGCTAATATTACATCAAATGATGAAATTGGTATTATTGCAAAAAAAATGTATTATCTTGTTGGGGAAAAATTGAGGCCAACATTTGATTTTATAAAAAGAAGTATGGAAAGTATAAAAATTTCTTCAGATAATGTTTCTGGAAGTGCTCAAGAATCAAATGCAATTATTGAAGAATTTAAAGCAGCTTTTGATATGATGGCAGAAGAAGCAAAAGTTATGGAAAGTGAAACAGATAGAACTAGAGATTCAATAAAAGAAATTTCCCGTTCTACCGACGAGGTTGCCAATGCGGCAATAGAACTTGCCAATGTAGCTAGTATTTTAGAACAAGCAACAAATGATGGAAAAGATGTTATGCAATCATTGGATATATCGATAAAAAATGCGGTTAATGAAACTTTAAAAACAATTGATGAAATAAAAGAATTAGAAAATTATGCTAGTAAAATAACTGAAGTTATTGCACAAGTTTCAAACATTGCTGAACAAACAAATTTGCTTGCGTTAAATGCGGCAATAGAAGCTGCTAGAGCTGGAGAAGCCGGAAAGGGTTTTGCAGTAGTTGCTGATGAAATAAGAAAGTTGGCTGAAGAAACTCGTAATGCTACAGATGAAATTTCCAGCATATTAGGTTCTATAAAAACGAATGTTGATAAATCTACAACACAAATATACACTGTAAAAGATACAATGGAAAAAGTTACAGAAAACTCTTCTTCTTTAAATACAGAATTGAATAAAATTTTAACCCAAACGTCAATTCTTTCTGAAAGAGCACAAACATTAGCTGCTTCAGCTGAGGAGCAAAATGCATCATCTCAAACAATCGCAGAAGCATTTACCAATGTGAATGAATCTTTAAATAAATATTTTGAAAATATTAGTAATATGAGAGAATCAAGTGGAGAAATACAGAATATGGCAGATAATTTAGCTGAAATTGCTGAAGATTTGCAAACAAGTGTAGATCTTCTAAATAATGCTCTGTCTGAGTTCAAATTTTAAAATTATATAAAAGCTATATATAAAAAAATCCCCTTTGTTAAATAAGGGGATTTTTATTAGTTTTAATTGAAAATAGCAAATCAATAATTTTTATTAAAAAAATCTAATAAAAATCTTCAAGTATTTATGAATAAACATTTTTTAATGATTCTTACAATCATGATTGACATGTTCATGAAAATGTTCTTTCACTTTATACTCTCTATCTTTTAACATATTTTCCTTTAATGCTTCCATAATTTCTTTAACCTTGCCATTAGCTCCACGTATAACTTGTATTCCTAATTGTTCAAAAAAAGTTATAGCTCTTCCACCAATGCCTTTTGCTATTAACAAATTAACACCATTCTCATGAAGATAAGCTGGAACTTCACCTGGACTATGTTCCATTAAAGGATTTTTGATAATATTTAAATCGTAATTTTTATCTTCTTTTAAATTTATAAATCCAAAATATGGTGCATGTCCAAAATGTTCGCTAATTCTTGAATCTTCTCCTAAATTTTCAATTAACGGAATTGCTATCTTCATTGTTTTCACTCCTTTCATATTCGTTTAAAAATTGTTTCAATACAATTATTCTATTTTCTATATTTCTTATAATTTCTTTTAAATAGTTTTTACCGTCATCAGTAATATAAAAAACTTTTTTTGGTGGACCATCTTTTCCAGGATGTATTTTTGAATATATCAATCCAAAATTTTCCATTTTTTTTAAATGCCTATAGATTATTGCGGGATCCGTTATTTCAAATCCTAAATTTTTGAGTTTTGTTGATAAAAGGTAACCATGAGTGGGCTGTTGTTTTAAGAAAAGTAATAAATAGCCACTTAATAAATCAGCACCTTTAAACCTTGGGCAATTTTTTTTCATAATCTAACCTCCAATAATTATTATATATCAATAGTGACATTTTGTCAATAGTGGTTAATTACATTTTCGTGAATTAAAATTTAATATAAAAATAATATTAAATTACAAAAAAGATTTAAATAAAATTAGAAACCTTATGTTCATATAATGATGATAAAATTATAATATGTTATTAAAAAAGGAGGGGGAGCATGAAGAGATTAGTATTTATATTAATATCTATTATTATTCTTAGTATTGTATCATTTGGTTTTGAAGTATCAGGTACATATTTTATGGAATTATCTGGTTATGAAAGAACTTTTTATGGACTGAAAGTTACATTTGCCGATAAAAGTATAATTGGTTTAGAATTAGGTGTATTTTCTCCTGCAGATATAATTGAAACTGGAGAAATAACTTATTTACAACCGACAACATTTATATTGTTGCAAATCCCATTAAAATATTTAAAAGTTTATGGAGGAATAAGTCCTATTATTCAGTTTTATGATAACAAATTTTCGTTATATTCTTATACGATGTATTTGACAAAAGCCGGTATTGCATTATATTTAGGTCCATTAGTAATTTCAGGTGGAATAAATACTGTATTTGATTTATCTTTTCAACAAACTTTTGGCATTTATGGCATTTTTGCAAATTTAGGTTTTAGATTTTAAGGGGGGAGAATATGAAAAAAATTTTTTATACAATTATCCTTTTATTATTTTCGATATTTTTAATTTCATCGTGTCAAAAAATAGATCCTTTATTGGGAAATAGTAATATTGGCGGAGTTGCGGAGTTAAGTAATAGCGAAAATCATGAGAATATAAAAGTTTCTATAGAGGGCTTAGAAAGTTCTGGTGAAGGATTTAGCCCTATTAATACTATATCTGAAATCGGAGAAAGTATTACTAATTCTAATGGTAATTTTAAAATAGAAAATATACCTGCAGGAAATTACATTATCAAAGCAGAACATGAAGGATATTTTCCGACTAAACAATTCATTGAAGTAAAAGAAGAATCTGAGATTACTCTTGATTCATCTTTAATTCTTTATCCATTAGGAGATTATGGAATGCTTGAAGGTAATGTGAAATTTATTGATAAGAGTATTCATAGTGGAATTTTATTAGAAATTAGAACTCCAGAAGGAGAACCATTACCAGGAATGCTTACTTTTTCTAATGAAGAAGGTAACTATTATTTCAATTTTATTCCTATTGGTAATTATGTTGTATATGCTCGTGATCCATCTGAGAATTCTAATTATTCGTCAGATGCTGCTCCTATAATTATTGAAAATACAAAAACTACTAATGCTCCAGATTTAATATTAAGGAAAGCTGCTGAACATGTTGTTATTTTTAGAGATTTAGCACCTTGGAGTTCTCCAGAAGCAATTCCGAATATTTTAATTGATATAGGGTTTACAGAAGGTTTGGGTATAAATCAATATGAAATCAAAAATTCTAATGATATAAATAGTATTGATTCATTTGATCCAACTTGGGCAATTATCATCGAAGGAGATCAGTCAACAAGTTTTTATGATATATATAAAGCAAATTCCGAAAAATTCGACTCTTTTGTTAATAATGGTGGAACATTGTTCTGGGTTGCTTGTGATAATGGTTGGAATGGTGGAGATTTTACCGGAACACTTCCAGGTGGTGTGACTTGGAGAGATTATTATGATAATTACAATGAAATTGTAAATAAAACACATCCTTTATTATATGAATTTCCAAATGAACGTTCTTTATATGGAAATTATGCAAGTCATGGAGGATTTGATAATTTAGAAGATAGTGATATAGAAAATCTTGTAGTATTTATTAAAGAATCAACATCATATGAACAATATTCAACATATATTGAATATAGATATGGAAATGGTAGAGTTATAGCTTCAACCACTCCACTTGAATATTATGTGGAAAATCCTAACAATGATAGTGAATGGTTTGTTTTATTACTTAGAAGATCTATAGAATATGTATTTAATATGAATTTAAGTCCATCAAATATTGTTGAATAATATATTTTCCAAACCTCAGTCTTTAGACTGAGGTTTTCTTTTTTATATGATATATGTTATAATTATTTTGAATATTTTTTGGAGGGGATAATGTGAAAATAACAGGTATTGTTGATAATTTTAAAGTTCATCCTTTATTAAAACGAGATTGGGGATTTTCTGTATTAATAGAAGAAAATGGAAGAAAAATGCTTTTCGACACAGGCAATGATTATAGAATTTTAGAGCATAATATGAAACACCTTGGAATGAATTTTAAAAACATTGATTATTTATTTTTAAGTCATTTTCATAATGATCATACTGGAGGATTAGAATATATTTTTGAAAATTTTGAAATTAAAAAAACATTTATTCCAGATAGATTTCCTAATTCTCTAATGGAAAAAATAAAAAATAATACTGAAATAGTTGAATGTAAGGATAAAATGAAAATAGATGATAATTTGTATTCTACTGGAACTTTTACAGGAGATATTGCTGAGCATTCTTTAGTGATAAAGACAGATAAAGGGTTAGTAGTTATAGCGGGTTGTGCTCATCCGAAAATAGAAAATATATTAAATTATGTTAAGGAGTCATTTAGTGAAAAGTTACATGCTGTAATTGGTGGGTTTCACTTTTATAAACTCTATGAGGAGAAACTCTTTGTTCGATTAGATAAAATAAAAAAAACAGGTGTTGAATTTTTACTTCCTTCACATTGTACAGGAATTGAAGCAATAAATGCTATGAATGTTGAATTTAAGGGACGGATAATAAAATTTGGTGCAGGTACAACATTAGAAATTTAATGCGAGGTGGAAAGATGAAGATAAATATGTCAAAAAGCGGATTAGAACTTTCTAGAATTGTTCAAGGGATGATGCGTTTAAATGAATGGGGGTTTTCAAAAAAAGAATTAGAAAACTTTATTTTGAAAGCTATTGATTTTGGAGTGACAACATTTGATCATGCTGATATATATGGCAATCATACATGTGAAAAGATTTTTGGAGAAGTGCTAAAATCAAATTCTTCATTAAGGAATAAAATACAACTCATTACTAAATGCGGTATAATGGTAAAAAATGAAAAGTATCAAAGAAGAGTTAAACATTATAATACCAGTAAAATACATATAATAGAATCTGTGGAAAATTCATTGAAAAATTTAAATACTGATCATATTGATTTGTTACTAATTCATAGACCAGATCCTTTTATGAATCCAGAAGAAATATCAGAAGCTTTTGATGAATTATATAATTCTGGGAAAGTTTTATATTTTGGTGTTTCTAATTTTACTATTCAACAATTCAAAACATTGCAATCATGGGTTAATGTCCCGCTAATTACAAATCAAATAGAAATTTCACCTTATAATATTGAACATTTTGAAAATGATAATATATATTTCTTAATGGAAAAAAGAATTAATCCAATGGCATGGTCACCTTTAGCTGGAGGGAATTTATTTAAAATTAATTCTGAAAAAGCCAGTAAAATATTTTATGCACTAAAAGAAATTGGAAAAGATTTTAGTATTGATTCATTAGACACAATTGCCTATGCATGGTTATTAAGCCATCCAGCTGGAATAATACCAATTTCAGGTAGTGGGAAAATTGAACGATTAGAAAATGCAGTTAAATCACTTGAATTAAAACTTTCACCGGAACAATGGTATATTATTTATGAAGCAGCATTAGGGCATAGGGTACCATAAGGAGGTAATAACTTGAATATTATTGATGAAAATGTAATTGAAAGAAAACAGGAATTATGTAATTTAATAGATGATTTAAAATTAATATTGAAACCAATGAAAAAGGATAAAATATTAGAAGAAATAAAAAATAGAATTAATGAGCCTTATACATTTATGATAGTAGGAGAAGTAAATTCCGGGAAAAGTAGTTTTGTTAACGCATTGCTTAAAAGTGAAGAACTGGCAAAAGTTTCACCAGCAACTTGTACAGACAAAATAAATGTCATTGAATATTCAGAAAAACCATATGAAAAAGAATTATTAGATAAATACATAAAATATATTGGGCGCCCTTTTGAAATATTAAAAAATATAAGAATTGTTGATACACCAGGAACAAATAGTATGATGATAGAACATGAACAGATAACAGAGTCGTTTATTCCAAATGCAGATTTGATTGTTTTCGTTTTCCCGTCGAATAATATAGAAACTGGAACGGCTTGGAAGTTTTTTGAGAAAATATCAAAAAAGTATCAAAAAAATATAATTATTGTTTTAACAATGAAAGACATTTCTAAAAAAGAGCAATTAAAAATCAATCTTGAAAATGTCAAAATTCGTTCAAAAGACAAAGGAAAAGAATCGCCAGTATTTTCAACTTCAGCTGATTGGGAATTTGAAGGAAGAAAAGATTCTGGATTTGAGGAAATTAGAAATTTTATAATAGAAAAAGTCACAGGAAGTAAGAAAGAATTTGGGAAATTAGAATCTTTAGCTCAACATATTAAATCTATTATTTTTGAAATAAAAGATGATATTTTAAAAAGAAAAAAAAGTATAGAAGAACAAGAAGAAGTTTTAAATATTATTGAGAAAACTATAGAAATATCAAGAAAAAATTCTATAAATGAAATAGAGTTGTGGATAAAAATAATTCTTGATAATTATAGAAATATTTCTAAAAAAGCAAAAATGAAATTAGAAGAGGAAATAACATTATGGAAATTATTAAAAAGATCATTTTCCAAAAAAGAAAACTTACGATCTTTAGAAGATGAAATAAAAAATATTTTTATTGAAGAACTTTTGGATTCAACTAAAAAAATATCATCAGAACGATCTGGAAAATTCTTTGAAAATATAAAAAATATGCTAAATAAAAATTTAGATGAATTAAAAAAAATAGAAAAAAATCTTGATTTAAAAAATATATATTATGAATTTGGAGAACAGAGAAAAAAATTAATAGAAGACACAATAAATAAAATTGAAGACTATATCAAAAATAAAAAATTTATTGAGCTGATAAAAGAAGAAAAATTAAAATCAGTAAATACAACTATTTTTAGTGGAACTGGGTTGTCTGCATTGGGAATAATTTTAATGATGTCTACACAACTTTCTATTTTAGATATAACAGGTGGTGTGTTTACTGCAATAGGTTTAATGACCGGAACAATATTTGCGGCATTTAAAAAGAATAATATTATAAAAAAGATTGAAAAAAAATTCGACAATGGTGAAGAATTAATAAAAAATAATCTTGAATCAGAATTTTACAATGTTGTCGAATTAATTTATAATGATATTCGTAACTTATTTTCAGAATTTAAAATAACTATTTTAAATGAAAAAGAGCAACTTGAAGAACTTGAAAATACTTTAAACAGATATATTGATCGTATCGATAATTACATTAAAAAATTAAATAAGTAGTTTGCTTACTTACTTCTTATGATATAATATAATATAATATAATATAATTTCTTAATATTAATAAAATTCAATATCCAAGGCGGTTGTTTCCAACCGCCTTTTTTGTGTTAACTTATAGAAAACATGGTATAATATTATTATGATTTTTAATAATAGGGGGGAAAGTATGATTTTCACTTTAACAATGAATCCATGTCTTGACAGATATATTTATATTGATGAGTTAAAACCAGACGATACAATTAGAGCGAAAAAATTAGTAGATTACCCAGCAGGAAAAGGAATTGATGTTTCAAGAGTTATTAAAGAATTAGGTGGTGTTTCTGTTGCAGTATCCTTATTAGGAGGACATAATGGAAGAAGAATAGAAGAAATGTTAGATGAAGAAGGAGTTATATATTCTTCTGTAAGAATTGGACATGAAACAAGAATGAA
The DNA here is from genome assembly GCF_900129175.1 of Marinitoga hydrogenitolerans DSM 16785. Taxonomy (NCBI): domain Bacteria; kingdom Thermotogati; phylum Thermotogota; class Thermotogae; order Petrotogales; family Petrotogaceae; genus Marinitoga; species Marinitoga hydrogenitolerans. Next base: position 12,256 of record NZ_FQUI01000014.1, on the reverse strand, counting down.
TATCATATTAGAAGAAAAAACTCAATATAGAATGAGTATGCCTGGAGAAAAAGTAAAAAAAGAAAAGCTTCAGAAAGTTTTTGAAATTCTTCATTCATTAATAAGAAAAAAGGATACAATTGTAATATCAGGAAGTCTTCCAAAAGGAGTTGATCCAAATTACTACACAGGATTGATTTTTTCACTAAAACAATGGGGAGCTACAGTGTTTTTTGATGCTGATGGTGAAAATCTAAAGTCCGGTTTAGATGCTGAACCATATTGTATAAAACCTAATACACATGAATTATCAAGATTATTGAATAAAGAAGTTGATGAAAAAAATAAATTTGAAATAGTAAAATACGCTAAAGAAACTTTAGAAAAATATAAGTTAAATGAAATTCTTGTTTCTATGGGAAAATACGGTAGTGTATACGTTAATTGGGATGAAGCTTATTACTCTTATCCTGTTGAATTAAAAGTAAAAAGTGCTGTAGGTGCTGGAGATTCTTTCCTAGCGGGATATGTGTTAAAATATGAAGAAGATAAATTAGAAGCTTTTAGATTAGCAAATGCTGCAGGAAATGCAGCTGTTCTGACTCCAGGTACAGAATTATGCAAAAAGAAAGATGTTCTTTCATTACTACCAAAAATAAAAATAGAAAAATTATAATTGGAGGTAAAATTATGAAATATTTCAAATATAATATTGGAGATCCTATTGATTTTGAAATTATTGAAACAAATGGGAATATTATTAAAAATGAGGATTTAAAAGGAAAATGGATAGTATTATATTTTTATCCAAAAGATAATACGCCCGGATGTACTACTGAAGCAAAAGATTTTTCTAGTTTAATTGATGAATTTAAAAAATTAAATGCTGAAGTTATTGGCATAAGTCCAGATGATGTTGAAAAACATAAAAAATTTATTTTAAAGCATGATTTGAAAGTTAAATTGGGATCAGATGAAAATAAGGAATTATTAGAAAGAGTTGGAGTATGGCAAAAGAAAAAAATGTTTGGAAAAGAGTATTATGGTGTTGTAAGAACTACAGTTTTAATAGATCCTGAAGGAAAAATAGTTTATGTATGGGAAAAAGTAAAAGTAAAAGATCATGCAGAAAATGTTTTAGAAAAACTAAAAGAACTTGGAGGTAAATAATGGAATTATGCGATGTTTTTGGAAAATGTGGTGGATGCTCTTATCTGGATATTGAATATGAAAAACAGTTGAATCAAAAAACTGAGGATATTCTCAAAATTTTAAAAGATAGTAATATTGAAATAAAAAATTACGAAGGAGTATTATCTTCTCCATTAATTTATCATTATAGGAATAAAATGGAATATTCTTTTGGAAACGAATTTAAAGATGGGCCTTTAACAATAGGATTAAGAGGAAAAGGAAAATTTTATGATGTATATTCTGCAAAAACTTGTAAAATAGCTCCTGAAGATTTTGGAAAAATAATTGAGTTTTCTGAAAAGTTTTTTAAAGATTTACCATTTAGAAATTATAGAAAACATAAGGGTTATTTAAGACATCTTGTTATGAGAAAAGGATTTAAGACAAATGAAATATTATTAAACATATCAACATCTTCAGAAGATCATCATTCGATTATTGGAAAATGGAGTGAAGAGATTAGAAATTTAAAACTTGAAGGGAAAATAGTGAGTATTTATCATACTATTACCGATTCAAAAGCTACAGTAGTTAAACCAGATAATGTAAGAAAATTGTATGGGAAAGATTATTTTGTGGAAAATGTTTTAGGTATAAATTTTAAAATAGGGCCTTTTTCATTTTTACAAACTAATACTTTAGGATCAGAAATATTGTATTCCAAAGTCTTAGATTATTTAGACAAAGATGCAGGAATAGGGTTAGATCTTTATTGTGGTGCTGGAACAATAACCTTATTAATGGCAAAAAAATTGGAAAAGGTGGTTGGTGTTGAAATAATCAAAGAAGCTGTAAATGCAGCTAAAGAAAATGCTAAAGAAAATAATGTGAGAAATGTAGATTTTTATTTAGGTGATGCGAAAGATGTTGTGAAAAATTTAAATATGGATTTTGAAACGGTAGTCGTGGATCCACCAAGAGCGGGATTACATAAAAATGTTATTAATTTCATTATGGAAAATAAATTTAATAATGTAATATATGTTTCATGCAATCCTTCGAATTTTGCAAGAGATATGATTTATCTAAAAGAAATATATAATATTGAAAAATTCGTTTTTGTTGATATGTTTCCTCACACAAAACATTTAGAATCTGTAGCATTGCTAAAAAGAAATAAAAGTTATTAAACCACAAGCAATAAAGCTTATAGTTTTTTTGCATGTAAAGGAGGATACTATGTTTCCATTACGAGATATTAATCCTAGTAGTAAGAAACCTATAGTTACCATAATTTTAATTGTTATTAATACCATAATTTTTATATTTGAAATAATATTACCCCCAGAAATAAGAGAAATGTTTATAAACAACTTTGGATTTACTCCAGTCGAATTAACAAAAGGAATAGTATATGGGGATTTAAGATATATTATATTAAACTTTTTTACCATATTAACGAGTATGTTTTTACATGGAAGTTTTATGCATATCATTGGTAATATGTGGTCATTATGGCTATTTGGAGATAATGTGGAAGATAAATTGGGGCATTTTAAATTTTTATTAGTATATATTATCAGTGGTTATATCGCATCATTTACTCATTATATTTTTAATATAAATTCTCCTGTAGTAGCTATAGGTGCATCTGGAGCAATAGCGGGCGTTATTGGTATATACTTTGTTTTATTTCCCTTTGCAAAGATTCAAACTTTATTTTTATTATTATGGTTTCCATTTTTTGTAAACATTCCAGCATTTATTTTCATTGGTTTATGGTTTTTAACCCAAGTCTTTAATGGATTATTATCTTTAGTAGGTCCATATTATGGTTCAGGCGTAGCTTGGTGGGCGCATATAGGCGGGTTTATATATGGTACTTATTTAGCAGAAAAATATAAGAGAGAATTTTATTATTATTAAAAATAATAATAATATATTATTGCAAACAACTACTTTATTTAGGCTAGGCATATTTGCTTAGCCTAAATTTTATGATATAATAGTTCTATATGCTAACAATTTTTTAAGGAGTGATGGTGTGGATATAACTTTAATAAACAAAATAATATTATTTCCTTTAATTTTTTTAGCAGGGTTTGTTGATTCTATTGCAGGTGGTGGAGGATTGATTTCTTTACCAGCATACTTGTTTATCGGACTTCCTAGTCATAATGCATTAGCTACTAATAAATTATCATCATCAATTGGAACAACAATTAGTACATTAAGGTATGCAAATGGAAAAGCTATAATTTTTGAAGTGGGTATTTTTTCTGTTATTTTTTCTTTTTTAGGTTCTTTTTTAGGAGCTAAACTTGCGCTCGTTATTTCCGATAATACTTTAAAAATAGTTTTGACAATTCTAATTCCTGTTGCTGCCACTTTTATATTAATAAAAAAACCGATCAAAAAAGATAATAAAATTAAAAATCTAACACATACAAAAACAATATTTTTATCAAGTTTTATTGGTTTTATTATTGGTATGTATGATGGTTTTTTTGGACCAGGAACAGGGACATTTTTAATTATTTTATATGTGACGTTATTATCTTTTGACCACGTAAAAGCTTCAGGAACAGCTAAAATTGTTAATTTGGCTTCAAATATTAGTGCGTTAATTACTTTTATAATTGGAGGAAAGGTTATATTTTCTATTGGATTACCTGCAGCTCTTTTTGGAATAGCTGGTAATTGGATTGGCTCTGGTTTAGCATTAAAAAAAGGAAGTAAAATTATAAAGCCAATTATGTTAGGTGTATTGCTAATTCTATTAATAAAAATTTTGTATGATATTATTTAGGAGGAATTGCTATTCCATACCTTTCGGTTTATTTGAAAAAAATTAGAGAAAATACAATAAGGGTTATTGAAAAATGTAAAGAAAAAAACATTAAGGTTGCAGCGGTAACCAAGGTTTTTGCCGGTGATTTTAAAATAATTGAAAATATAATAAATTGTGGAATTGATATTTTAGCAGATTCTAGACTATTAAATTTAAAAAAATTTAATACTTTCTCTGTAGAAAAAATGTTAATAAGAATTCCGATGAAAAGTGAAATTGAGAATGTTGTGAAATATACAAATATTTCATTAGTTTCGGAATTAGAGACTATAAAAGAAATCAATGAATATGCAAATAATTATAATAAAGTATATGATATCATATTGATGATAGATATTGGTGATTTAAGAGAAGGTGTTTATTTTGAAAATTATGATGAATTATATTTTTATGTAAAAGAAATATTGAAAATGAAAAATATTAATCTTAGAGGATTAGGTACAAATTTTTCTTGCTTTGGTGGTGTAATACCCACTGAAGATAAATTTAATACCCTGATAAATATAAAATATAAATTAGAAAAGGATTTCAATATTGAAATTAAAGAAATATCAGGAGGGAGTTCTGGAACATTATCTTTATTTGAAAAAATAAATATTCCAAAAGAGATCAATCAATTAAGATGTGGTGCATCTATAGCCCTTGGAATAGGACTTAATGATATGCCTTTTGATTATCTTCATCAGGATACATGTGAATTTGTAACTGAGTTTGTTGAAATAAAAAATAAAACATTTAAAGGTGTAACTAAGAAAATAGGTATATGTGTTATTAATATACCAGAATTAAAAAAAGAATATTTAGTTCCTTTAGATAAAAAAGTAAAAATAATAGATATTAACGATGATTACATAGTCCTTGATATTACAAATTCAGAAAACAGATTAAATTTAAATGATCCAGTTAAATTTAATTTATCATATGGAGGTCTGCTTTTTATGATGAATTCTCCATACATTAAAAAACATTATATTGAATAAATTATATATATTTAGCTGCTAAAGTTATATATGTCATTGCTTATAAACCTTTCTTTTTAACAACAGATTATTGTATGACTCAGGCAATCCTCTCAAAAACAAAAGATATATAATTAAATTAAAAAGGATCGGCAATCCGCCGATCCTTTTTATATTTAATTATTGACCTAATTTTATATTTAAATCTATATTATCACTGTTTACTTGTATTGTTGTTGCATAATCAGAAATTTCATTATCAAAATTTATTTCTGAATTATCACCTGCAAATTCTAAATTAGTGTAAACTTTAATATCATATTCTCCATTTTCAAATTTACCTAAACAGAAATTACCTTCGTCATTACTTAATGTTACTCTTAAAATTGTAGAATCTCCTGTAATTGATGTAGAAGATAAAGTAACTACAGCACCAGCAACTGGACTATTATTATTCGTTGAATCTACAATATTTCCTTTGATTAAGAAAATATCTGTGGCGTGTCTTCTTCTAAATGTTGGTTTCAAAACGGGAGTGAGTTTATAAGAATTATCTAAAGGATTTCCAACCTGTTTTAAAGATCTTACAACATCAAAATCAATAACTAATTCACCATCATCAGAAATTGTAATGCCCACATTAGGTATTGTAATTTTACTATAATTTTCCAAATCGCTTTCACCACTACCATTTACTGAAACTGAATATTCATTTCCACCTATAACAACTGTTGCAATATTACTTACATTCATGTGAATACTTTCTAATTGAGCGTTTACAGGTAATTCAAAGTCAAACAAATGCGTTTCTGTTCCTGCCAATGTTAAAATATCATACTCTTTATTTATTTCAACAGGAGTTGAATTTTCGAATTCACCGTTAATTTCATAGGTAAAATACACATCTTTTATAAATACTAATAATCCATCAACATCACTAACAGGTCGATCTGTTAAAAGAACACTTACAGTTGCTTTTTCTAATGATTGTTCATCATTTAAGTTTGAAACACAGCCTACAAATATAAAAGTTAAAATAAAAAATAAACTCAAAAATATAATAGTTCTTTTTTTCATACTTAACCACCTCCACATTTTAGTTTGATTTTTATACTTTTCAAAAATATCATAACATATAAACCTTAAAAAATCCTTAAAATTATTTTCCTTAATTGACAAAATTCTATTTTTTATATATAATTAGAGTAATTAGCTTAACGAATTTTAGGAGGGATATTATGTTATATATTTTGGTCTTTTTTGCGGGGTTGTTTAGCGGTTTTTTAAACGTTATTGCTGGCGGAGGATCATTAATTACATTACCTGTTTTAAATCTTTTAGGATTACCTATTAATATTGCTAATGGAACAAATAGAATAGGTATTATTTTTCAAAATATTACTGCAACAACAAAATTTAGGAAAAATGATGTATTAGATTTAAAAAGAGCTGCTTTTTTGGCAATTCCTTCTACGCTAGGGGCAATCGTAGGTGCCAATATAGTTGTTAACATAGATAAAGCGCTATTAAAAAGTATTGTTGGGATTATTTTAATCATTATGAGTATATTTTTGGTTTGGAAACCAGATATTTGGACCAAAGAAAGAAAAGTTAAGAAAAATAATATTTTAAGTTTTGTTGTTTTCTTTTTAATAGGTATATATGGAGGTTTTATTCAAGCTGGTGTAGGTTTTTTCCTAATGTCAGCTCTAGTATTATTAGAAGGATATGACCTTGTAAAAACTAATGCTGTAAAAGTTTTTTTAGTATTAATTTATACGCTTTTTGCTTTTGCTATATTTGCATATAATAAACAAGTAAATTATTTAGCAGGATTAGTTTTAGCACTTGGTAGCATTTCAGGGGGTTATTTAGGAAGTTCTTTTTCAATAAAAAAGGGATCAAAATGGATTCAAAGAATTTTATTTGTAATATTAATTATAATAGGAATATATTATATTTTTAATGCATTAAATAGATAGATAGGGGGATTTATATGAATTTTGATTATCTGGAATATCCTTACTCTTCAAAAAGAACATGTCTATTTGCAAAAAATGGTGTTGTTGCAACAAGTGAGCCGTTAGCTGCACAAGCAGGATTAGACATATTAAAAAAAGGTGGAAATGCTATAGATGCTGCTATTGCTACAGCAGCTGCTCTAACTGTAGTAGAACCGACTTCTAATGGTATAGGTTCAGATAATTTTGCTATAATTTGGTATAATGGAAAATTATATGGAATGAATTCAAGTGGTTATTCTCCTAAAAAGTTATCAATAAAAGAATTACATAAAAGAGGAATTAATGAGATAAAACCGCATAGTTGGGAAGCTGTTACAGTTCCAGGAACACCTGCTGGGTGGAATTTAATATGGAAGAATTTTGGTAAATTGGAATTTAATATATTATTTGAACCTGCTATTAAATATGCCAATGAAGGTTATCCTGTTTCACCAACAGTCTCTTTTTATTGGAATAGAGCCAATAAAATTTATAAACAAAAATTAAAAGGAGAGATTTTTAAATATTGGTTTGAAACTTTTGGTTATGATGCTCCAAAACCAGGTCAAATAGTTAAACTCCCCTTTCATGCGAAAACCTTTGAACTAATAGCTAATTCAAACTCAAAAGAATTTTATTATGGAAGCCTCACAGATAAGATTGTTAAATTTTCAAAGAAATATAATGGATATTTTGATTATGAGGATTTTGAAGATTTTAAAAATAATTTAGTAGAACCTATAAAAACAAATTATAATGGATATGATATTTGGGAATTACCTCCTAACGTTCAGGGAATAATAACTTTAATGGCTTTAAACATATTCAAAAATTTAAATTATTCAAACGAATATGAATTTTATCATAATTCAATTGAAGCTTTAAAATTAGCGTTTATTGATGGAAAGGAATATATTACAGATATATCTAAAATGAATATTAAAATAGAAGAAATGTTATCAGAAAAATATGCTAAACAAAGAAGTAATTTAATTTCAAGTATCGCAATAGATCCAAAACCAGGGGAAATACCAATGTCTAATACCGTATATTTAGCTACGGCAGATAAGTGGGGGAATATGGTATCCTTTATTCAAAGTAATTATATGGGTTTTGGATCAGGAATAGTAGTTCCTGAAACTGGTATAGCTCTACAAAATAGAGGACATAGTTTTTCCTTAGATGAAAAGCATATAAACTTTTTAGAACCTAGAAAAAAACCATATCATACAATTATTCCAGGCTTTATTACAAAGGGAGCTATGCCTATTGGACCTTTTGGAGTAATGGGAGGATTTATGCAACCTCAAGGGCATTTGCAGGTTGTTTTAAATATGATAGATAAAAACTTAAATCCACAAGCTGCTTTAGATGCACCTAGATGGCAATGGATAGAAGGTAAAAAAATATTAGTAGAAAAGGATTTTCCATCACATATAGCCGAAAAATTAGAAAGACATGGCCATAACATAAATGTATTATTGAATCCCGGACCTTTTGGACGTGGACAAATAATAATCAAAGAAAAAGATGTCTATGTTGCTGGAACAGAAAAAAGGGCTGATGGTTATATAGCAGTATACTAATGCAAAAAGGATTGGCAGTTTGCCAATCCTTTTTTTAATTTAATTACTGATCTAATTGTATATTTAAATATACAACAATTTCTTATGTTTAATTTTTATGATATAATATTTTTAATAGAAATATCTGTTATATATTTCAAATATGGAGATGATTTAATGATAGAAAATAAAAATGAAGTAATTCAGGGTATTATTGTAGCTGTTAATAGAGGAGATTTGGATTTTGATAAACAAATTGAAGAACTTGAAATTTTATGTGAAAACATTGGTATAAATATAGTAACAGAGGTTATACAAAAAAGAAAGAATATAGATAAAAAAACTTATATAGGAAAAGGAAAAATAAATGAATTGGCAGAAATAATTTCTGCATTTAAAGCTGAAATTTTAATATTTAATGATCCCATTTCAGTTTCTCAAAGGAAAAATATTCAGGAGCGTATAATTGATGTTGAGATATTAGATAGAAATGAAGTAATTCTGGAAATCTTTAAAAGAAATGCTAAAACTGCTGAAAGTAAATTACAAGTGGAATTAGCTACTTTGAAATATGAATTACCAAAAATAATGGGGTTGGGTAAAGAAATGTCGCGAATTGGTGGTGGCGCTAGAGGGACAGGAACTGGCACTAGAGGTTCTGGTGAAACATTTTTGGAATATAAAAGAAGGAATATAAGAGATAGAATAAATTATTTAAAAAAACAGTTAAAAGAACTGGAAAATGTTAGGGAAATCAAGAATAAAAAAAGAAATGAGTCATATATTCCACAAATATCTATATTGGGTTATACAAGTGCGGGTAAATCAACATTATTAAAAGCATTATCAGAAGATAAAGCGATTTTTACATCGAAAAAATTATTTTCTACTCTTTCAACTTTATCTAGAAAGGTTCAATTCCCCTCCGGATTACCAGCCATTTTTTCAGATACAGTTGGGTTTATTAGAAAATTACCTGTTGAATTAATAGAATCATTTAAATCCACATTAGATGAAATAAACTATGCAGATATTATTTTAGAATTAATAGATATAAGTGAAGAAAATTTTGAAGAAAAGATGAAAGTTGTTGAACATATAATAGATGATATATTGATAGAAAAAATCCACAGAATTATAGTATTTAATAAGATAGATCTTTTAAATTTTGAAAGAATTCAACACATAAAGACATTGTATCCAAATGCTTTATTAGTAAGTGCTAAAGATAAAAATAGCATCCATGAATTTTTAATTGAATTAGAAAAAAAGATGTTAGATTATAATGTGATAAAATCTAAAAAAATATATTTTAATTATGCTGAAATGTGGAAAATTGAAAAGCTAAAAAATGTCATAGGCATAAAAAGCCAAAAAGAAGTCGAAAATGGTTATGTAGTTGAATTGTTGTCGAAAGAAAACTTTTTAAATAAATTAATAGAAAACAATTTTTTATTTGAGTAATGAAGAAATAATAATGCTTAATAATAATATAATAGCTCCTATTATCTGGTTAAGCGAAAGCTGTTCATGTAATATAATGAAAGATAAAAAAGCTGAAAAAACTGGTTGAATTAAAAATAACAAGGCAGTTGAATTACTGCCTATATTTTTTTGGTATTTCAGCTGTAAAAATATTACAATGACACTACCTATTATAGCAGAATAAATTATGGTTAGAAAAGAAATTAAATTCACATTATACTCTACTCTAAATAATATTGATATTATGAATGTAATTATAGTTACTGTTAAAAATTGATACGTCAATAATTTATCTTCATTTATTTTTTTACTAAATCTTGTTATTAAAACAATATGTAAAGCAAAACTTATAGCGCATATAATCATTAGAAAATCACCAAAATTAAACCCAGTTATTCCTCCAGATAAAAGATATGAACCTATAATAGAAAATAAAAATCCCAATCCCTGATATTTATTAATTTTTTCTTTATCTATTAAATAAGAAAACAATGGAATAAGTATTATATATTGAGATGTAATGAATCCTGCTTTTGTTGCTGTTGTATATTTTATGCCAATTATTTGGGATATGTAACCAATAGATAAAACTAATCCTAAGATGAAGGAATAAAAAAATTTTCCTCTTTTAAAAATAAAAAAAGAAATAATGGTTGCTATTAAAAATCTTAACGTAACATAAATTAAAGGGTTTGTATTTGCAAGCCCGATTTTTTGTATTGGAAAGGTACTTCCCATTAAAACAGCAGCTAATAAAATATATATAATAGATTTTTTCATAATTCCCTCCACAGTTTGTTATTATTTTGGCATAAGATATTTATGTTATTATAACATAAAACAAAAAGCCCCGAATGGCTTTTTGCTATTTCTTTCCACCTTTATACTGTTGGCTGTTATTTTGTTGCATAGTATTTGTAGAATTTAATATTCTTTGGAATTCTTCCATAGTTATAAATTGTGGTTCATAAGAAGCTTCGTATTGTTTAAGTGTGTTTATAAAAGCTCTCATATGATTTTCTGATCCTTTAATTAAATTTTCATATACTAATTTTATATCTTGATTATCTGTTTCCTTTAAAGAATTATCTAAATCATAAATATCAAGATCTTCAATAGTTGCTCCCACTTTCAAAGCATCAATTTCTGATTTCATCCCTAGTGTAACTAAATCATAATATAATTTTTGCATTCTCTCATCGGTAAAAATTCCTATAGTATCATCTTTTACAGGATCATCTAATTTATACTTATCAATAAGATTTTTAACAGAATCCATATGGATTTGTTCGGCGCGTGTTGCGATGTTGTAGAATATTTGTATATTCCATGCATCATATAATGTCAAGTATACATCTCTCGCCAGTTTTTCTTCTTCTCGCATCATCATAATAGAGTTTATTTCCGTAGAGGAAAGAGTTTCATATGGCAATGTTGATATATCCAATGGTTTGTTTAAAAGTGGGGTAAAGGTTGGAATATTTGAAAATAGAGACAAAAATAAAAAAAAGATAAATATAAAACTTAAAACTTTTCTTCTCATAAAACCCCTCCTTATAAACTTTTTGCTATTTTATTTTATCATTTTTTGTACATGAATATTATATCACAATCATTTAAAGACGTCAATATTTTTTAGAAAAAAGAAGTAATTTGTTAGAAATATTATTTATTTTATAATATAGAAACATTATATGTATTTATATTAGCAATAGGATTAACTAATTTAAAAAAGTATAACATTTAAAATTTATTTTTACTTTAGAATAAAGCTATTTATTAGTTGTTTTTTAATCTTCTATTAATTTCCTTTTTCTTAAATATTCTTCCTCGTCAATCTCGCCTTTTACAAATTTTTCATTTAAAATTTTCAGAGCTTCGTTTTTTTCTCCCGTTTGTTTTTTGGGAATATAATAATCTTGATATTTTCTAGTGTTATTTTTAAATAAAAAATAAAATACTGCAAATATTAGTATACCCAGTATAATTAATTCCAACAACCCATACCATCCATAACCTAATCCAAAAAAACTTCCAAATGTATGATATCCAGGATATGCATAACCTCTCATAATATCAACCTCCAACTCTTTTTGTTCTTTTTTATTTTACCATTTACAGTGTTATTTATATAATAACTTATAAACCTTAAAAAAACCTTAGAATATATTGATGTTTTCTTAATATTTTACTTGAAAAAACTAAAAAAATATGATATCATAAACATATGACTAAAATAATAAACAAAAGTTTAGGTGATATTATGACAAATAGAGAAAA